>CAKZVJ010000098.1 GCA_937923345.1 uncultured Saprospiraceae bacterium | reverse complement strand
GAATACAAAGTTGATAGGATGATCAGACTCCAAATTAAATTTCTCTTTTACAAACTCTTGAGAATTCTTTAAGATGATAGGCTTCAAACTGACGTTACCCGGCTTGTATACACCGTGTACATTACCGAATGCCGCCGCAATGGTAAATTTATCACTGATTTTATTCAATGCTTCGTATGCCTGAGATACCTCTTCTGGCTGTGTGTATAGCTTAGAGCTATCTACATCAGTATTATCCACGCCATCTTCTTCTCCACCAGTCACACCCAACTCTATCTCGATTGTCATTCCGATCTTAGACATACGTTCGTGATACTTTGCGCAGATTTCTATGTTCTCTTCGATGGGCTCTTCTGACAAATCTAGCATGTGGGAGGAATATAAAGGATACCCTCTACTTTCGTAAAACTTCTCTCCCGCAGCTACCAAGCCATCTATCCAAGGCAACAACTTCTTAGCACAATGATCCGTATGCAAGACTACAGGTACACCGTATGCTTTCGCCATAGTATGTACATGCATCGCACCAGATATACCCCCTAAGATGGCAGCTTTCTGGTCTTCATTGCTGATACTTTTCCCGGCAAAGAAAGTCGCTCCTCCGTTTGAAAACTGAATGATTACTGGAGAATTTACTGCTGCCGCTGTTTCCAATACAGCATTTACAGAATTCGTTCCAACTACATTTACAGCAGGAATCGCAAAATTATTATCGTTTGCATATTTGAATAGTTCCGTCACTTCATCTCCATGAAGTACTCCACTTCTAAATCTCTTTTTGGTAGCGGTTGCCATTTTTTTCGTTTTGTAATTATTTTTTAATGTGTGATTTTCTTGACCTCTATCAAGATGCACTTACGCTTATATAATTTCCTTTTCGCTGAGATATCTCTCTGCATCTAGAGCAGCCATACATCCCGTACCAGCAGCAGTTACGGCTTGTCGGTAGATACGATCTTGAGCATCACCACTAGCAAATACACCCTCTACATTGGTCTTGGATGAATCCGCCTTTGTGATAAGATACCCAGTATCATCTTTATCTAAGTAGTCTTCAAAGATTCCTGTATTTGGAGTATGGCCAATAGCTACGAAAAACCCTTTCACGGCCAACTCACTTACTTCTTGCGTTTTATTATTTATTATGCGAACGCCTTCCACTTCCTCGCCACCAAGAATTTCTTGCGTCTCTGTGTTCCAGTGAATCTTGATATTCTCCGCCTTCATCACGCGTTCTGCCATGATTTTAGAGGCACGCATCTCGTCCCTTCTTACTAGCATATGCACTGTTGGGCAAAGCTTAGATAGATATAGTGCTTCTTCAGCGGCCGTATCTCCAGCCCCTACAATCGCCACATCAGTTCCTTTAAAAAAGAAGCCATCACAAACAGCACATGCGCTTACCCCCTTATTCATAAATGTTTGTTCAGACTCAATGCCCAACCACTTTGCACTCGCACCAGTACTTATAATTATAGAATCAGCATGGATCTCCGTTCCATCTTCCGCCCATGCCTTATGAACAGGACCAGTAAAGTCAACCTTTGTGATCATTGCCATCCGGATGTCCGTACCAAAGCGCTCAGCCTGCTTACGGAAATCATCCATCATTTGTGGGCCCATGACACCATCAGGATACCCAGGATAATTCTCTACATCAGTAGTAATCATCAATTGGCCACCCATCTCTTGACCTGTATATAAAACTGGATCCATTTTAGCTCTCGCCGCATAGATTGCTGCTGTATAACCCGCTGGTCCTGAACCAATAATCAGACATTTAATTCTTTCCGCCATTGTTTAATTTATTTGTGTGCAAAAATAGAAATCTTATTACATAAAAACACATTTATAGTGTGTATGTTTCAAATAGTTTAGAACAAGAAATTTTAGGTGAAGAAATGGGCCTATTTAGCAACAGTCAATTTTATTTCAGGATGCTCTTGAGATAATTGCCACTCTGTATTTGCCTTGTTAAAAAGACTAAACTTCTGCTCTTCACGCATTAAGCTATCAAAAAGCTTCCAATACCCTTCTGTGTCTAGAATATTTATCTTCCCTACTCGCAGAGCCTTTTTGACTGTGTAGTTTCTCACCCCATTATCGAAGGCCACATCCAGCGCATAGGGTTCATTATGGTGACTCGTCAGTTTGAGACTTCCTTTCTTAAACGAACGTTGGTTGAGGTACACCTTGTTTTGCTTCCCTTCTGTCAGCCCATTGATATATTTACTGAAGCGTGACCCGACTGTCGTGTCATGGTTACTATCGATGATAATGAGGTTGGAGGCCAGCCTATCATACGTCTCTAGAATCCCTCCTTTGAACGGCCCTGTACCTGCGCTACAAATCATCAAATTCTCTATCGGAGGTAAGCCATAAGCTTCTATATTCTGAGCAAGATTGCTAGAAATAACACCACCGTAGCTATGCCCTACTATGTCGAGACTACTCCACAACCTACTATCAATACCCACATCCTCAAGCACTAGAAATGCCTCCTTTATACCTTGCATTGCATTGCGTACAAATCTCTTTGGCAGCGGCCTAGTAAGTGTTTTTTGATATCTTGGATAGATGACGATGTTACCTTGCGTCACCAAATGTTTGATCCATGAGCCAAAAATCATCGGATTGTAGGCACCGTAGCCATGCATAAACACCACCACATTATCTGCCTTTTTTGCGTTTCTTTGCGGCAAATAAATCCAAAATCCATCCGCTTTTTGAGAGGCATCGAGCACTTGGATATCCTGGCCTATAGAGTCTATTTTATACTTCGGCAACTTCACTTTATCACTAAGACCTAGAGTGGGTGAACTTATACCGAGCATTAGCCCAAAAGAAAAGAATATAGAAAGAAAAGAATATCGCATGCTATTATTGTATCTTCTATAAGAAACG
>CAKZVJ010000097.1 GCA_937923345.1 uncultured Saprospiraceae bacterium | reverse complement strand
TTGTAAGGCTAATGACATCAATCCGTATGAATGGCTAAAGGAAACACTAGAAAAAATACCATCCACTAGTATTCAAGATCTAGAAAATTTGCTGCCGAACAGGAAAGTACAAATGGACATGTAGTTGGTCGGATGCTTACGAAGAAAGCATACGAAAAGCAAGTGAAGAAATCTTTCAAAAATGTGATACTATTGACATGCTTATCAATAATGCAGGTATCGGCCCTGACCTCAACTCCCCTGCTCCAGAGCGAGCTACCTTCGACAAGACTTTTGCCGTCAATGTTACGGGCACCGTATTCTTCACAGAAGTTATCTTACCCAAACTAAAAAAGGATGGAAAAGTCATCAACGTGTCCTCAAAAATGGGTTCTATGGCAGTTTGCAGCACTGCCGACTCTGCAGCCTATCGCATGTCCAAAAGTGCCTTGAATATGTATACCAAGATTCTAAGTAACCGTCTAGAAGGACAAGCAAAAGTTGCCACCATGCATCCAGGCTGGGTACAAACCAATATATCTCCAAACACAAAAAAGAATGCCCCCTTGACACCGCAACAAGCTGCAGAGAATATGTACCGTTTCTTTAGCCAAGATTTTGACAACGGAATGTATTGGGACTCTGCGACGGATAGTTCTTTACCTTGGTAACCACCTTGATTCTTTATGCACCTTGTGATTCACCGAAGAAGAGAAGGAGAGAAAGAGAGCAACCGCAAAATGTAAAACGCAAAATGTAAAATGCAAAAGTGCTAGTTATACTCTAAGCGCTTGTACCTTGCTGTTCACTTTGATGCTTCGCGCTCTTTGTAATTCACCGAAGGAGGACAACCGCAAAATGTAAAACACTAAATGTAAAAGGTGCTAGATACATATTGCTAGTTTTTCACCTATTCCTAACGCCTAAAGGCTAAAAGCTAATTTCAATTTATTTAACAATCAATTTTTCTGTAGTAGAATTTTCACCATCAGAAATGAATGCATAATAAATACCTTGGCTCAAACGCGAAATATCTACAGTGCTGTTTTCACCAATCAATTGGGCTTCAAAAACCAAACTCCCTAAGCTATTGTAGAAAGAAGCAGTAGCATTTGTAAAAGGCGATGGAAGAGAAATGGTAATTAATTCTGATGCTGGATTTGGGTATAGTTTTAAACCCACTGCTAATGGATTAGAATTTGTAGAAACGGACACTCCACTAATATCAGCTTTGAATGCAGAACGGCCATAGGTCGCAGCATAAAGCAATTGTTCAGATTCTTGGATATGCAAATCGGTAACCACTGCTGCAGGCATATTCTCTCCAAAAACATCCCAATTGGCACCATCATCAATGCTGGAGAATACACCAATATCAGTAGCTACATACAGCTCTCCATTGGCATCTTTCACAATATCATTTACAGGTATATCTGGTAAGCCACTTCCTATATCTGTCCAAGTTGCTCCAGCATTATTGCTTCTGAACACATGACCAAAATCACTGCCGTATCGATAACCAGAAAAGGTAACATAAATGGTATTTACATCATCTCTATCTGATAGTACTTTCGTTGTCCATAAGTTGGGTAGATTACTTGATACATTATTCCAGTTTGTGCCTCCGTCTTGTGTAATCCAAATATTAGAATCGTCTGTGCCAATTACAATGACCTCGCTGTCTACTAATGAAACATCAATAGAGGTAATCGTCCCAAAACTCAAGTTCCCGTCACCTGATCCATTTGTCAAATCTGGACTGATAGGAAACCAAGAAGTAGCACCGTTCGTAGTCTTCCATACGCGCTGCGTACCATAAAACAAAGTCTGAGAATTTTGTGGATCAAAGGCCACCGGAGTATCCCAGTTATTTCTGTCATTGGTCGCGATACCAGATGTGGCAGAAAAGAAATTAGCTCCATCATTTGTAGATTTTACAAAATTTCCTCTCTGAGAAAGCGCATATATAGTGCTAGAATTATTGGCATCTACTAGCGGCTGAAATCCATCTCCTCCAAATATAATACGCCAATCATCAATGCCTCCAGTAGTTGTCCTCATGGTACTATTGTCTTGTGTCCCACCATATATTCTATCAGGATTTTGAGGATCTACATTAAATCTATAAAACTGGGTAATAGGGAGATTGTTAAGCTTAAAAGAACTGCTCCCATTGTCACCGCTTCGGTAGAGACCCCCATCATTTCCTAGCAACACTTCATTATCATTCTGAGCGTTGAATGCAAGCGCATGTTGATCAACATGAACATCTGGAAACGCATCAATCCATGTATTCCCTCCATTCGTAGACTTCTGAACTAGAAAGTCTACATTGTACAAAGTATTTTCATCAGCAGGATCTACAAAGATACCTCTGAACCACCAATGAAAACCAACATTGATAAGCTGAGAAGAATTCACTTGCGTCCAAGATTCTCCACCGTTATTTGTGCGGTAAACTCCTTGGATGCTGCCTGCTGCATTAGCGTATCGAGCGTATAATACATCTGGATTGGACGCTGAGATAGCAATACTAATCCTTCCCTTTTCAGAAGCTAATGTAGGTAAGCCTACCCTCATCTCATTCCAAGATTCACCACCATCTAAGGAACGATAAAGACCCGATGTTTCTCCTCCATAAGAACGGAACTGGGGACGACGTATACGCTCCCAAGCAGCCGCATATAAAATATTACTATTGCTAGGATGATTGACCATGTCGATGATACCCGTAGAGTCACTCACAAATAATACTTTATTCCAGGTATCTCCATTGTCTATCGATTTATAAACTCCACGATTACTATCGTTTCTAAATACCGGTCCCATTGCAGATGCAAAAATGGTATTCTCATCATTTGGATCAATTAGTATCTTAGATATACTACCTGTTTCTGCAAGTCCTTTGTGCTCCCAGGTGATACCTCCATCTTCACTATTGTACACTCCTGTGCCGTCGTAGGCCAATGATCCACCACCTGCGTTGGACTCTCCAGTACCCACCCAAACAACATCTGTATTAGATTTAGACAACTCCATATCTCCAATAGCTAAACTTCCTTGGTCATCAAAAATGGCCGACCAGCTTTCTCCTGCGTCAGTGGTTTTAAATATTCCTCCTGAGGCAGAACCTACATAATAAGTTTGTGCTTGATCAATAGGTATCTCAATATCCGTTACTCGTCCCCCTATATTGGTTGGGCCAGCAAATTCCCATATACTTGAAGGATTATTTCTAGTGCTTAGCATATTCTTCTTAAAGTCTAATGCTTTGCTTAGTGCATCCGCTTTTACCTCACCAGAAGGATATGCCCGTTGCATAAACATAAAGTCAGTTGGCACCTTGCCTGGCTCTTCCTCTACTATAATGGAAGTAGCATTGTCACAAGCTGTAAAAAATAGACTTAGCGTAATAAAAAATAAAAATTGCTTCATAAGAATTATCTTTTGATTTTGGAGTATACCAAAAGTACAAATAATCATTCATCAAAAATAATGATATCCAAAAATGAAAACGCAAGTGTAATTTAAGTATCAAAAAGGCGATGCGTATAGCAGGAAGCCCTAGAAGGACAAGTGGTAGAAGCGGTATCCTATATACTGACGCATTGACATGCGTCTGTATATAGGGTATTAGCGGATGACACGACCCGAGGCTTTGGTGGGTGGATTGGTGGAGATTGGCAAAGCCGACGGGATGGCCCCAAATAAAAAAAGACCCAGATAAAATATCTAGGTCCTTTAAAACACTCCGAACTATTAAGAGAACTAATCTTAATATCTTTCACAACAAAATAGCGGAGTACCAGTACATTTTAAATGTAATACTAGTCAACGTTGTCATGCAGGTAAGAATTGTCTGTAATCAATTCTATTCTACCTGTATTTTCTCTAACTGTCCAATTGGACATTTCTTTATCTTCTTTGCGTTCTTGATCTTGCTTTAACTTTACACCACGTCTCAAATAAGCTGGCTCTTTTTCGAGCTGACTAATTTTTTCAGGTGAGTTATTCTTGGCCGTTTTTTCAGCACGCATTTTTTCGATACGCTCTCGTTCTGCAGCGGTATCAAATACTTCTGATGGATCTTGAACTTCCTCTGGCGTTTGTGCTTTTTTATAGCTCTCTTTGATGTTTGCCATCCTTTCTGGCACATTATCAAACTCTACTACATTTGACTTTTCAGTAGTTTCATTGTAGTCCAGAGCAATCTTCTTGATATCTGCATTTCTATCTTCGTCATCTAGAGATACAACCACTTTCTTGTTTGTCTCTCCAAAATTCTTTTCGATATTATTACGCTCGAATCCGGTAGCAATAACCGTTACTGAAAGTTCCTCTTCTAAAGATTCATCATAGCAGTTACCCCA
>CAKZVJ010000096.1 GCA_937923345.1 uncultured Saprospiraceae bacterium | reverse complement strand
ACTTGTATTCGATATCCTCTCACGTCATAGGATATAGTCGAGCTTTGTCTCCGCTCGTTCCTCTCGGAGCCTTCATCTCTTCTTATCCTATAGACATTCGATGACACCTCATATCGTTGCGATCCCTCACGCGAGGCTGTTACGAAATGAATAATTTTATCCTAGTACAAAGGAGTTAACTAGTGCGAGATCAATATGCGTATAATGCAAAACCAGGGAGTGGTGAAAGCTTATAGCATTGGGTGTCAACCCAATGTGAATAGTTCTATAAAGTCCATTTGGCGCGATTTTTCTTTTTTAAAAATCGTGACAAATGACCTTCGGGGATATCTTTTCAACTTTTGAAACAGCCTCACGCAAAATTTAGAGACTATTAATTGGAGATGCTTAGCGTAGATAAATTGAAAATAAAACAAGACCTCAAAAAGTCTTTGTAGAAACAAGCTTAAAATATTTTGAAAATACGACCCAGCATTTGAAAACCGACCCATAGATTCTGACCTTTTTGTAGCGTTTCTTCTGTGTATTGTACCTTGATTGGAATTTCTACATAGCGAACTTTGTGCTTGCGGATATTACGAATGATTTCGATACAAAACTCAAAACCGTTATGATATAACTTAGAGCTACTTGCGAACTCGGCAGTAAATGCCTTCATTCCAGATTGACTATCGGTCAAGTATATTCCGGTAGCCATATAGCAAATCACATTGGCAATTTTGTTGTAAAAAACTCGCGTTAGTGGTATATCGTTTACTTTCAAAAAACGGCTACCGATCACTACCTCTGCATTGTGCTGGATTATTGCTTCTAGCAAAGGGTTGATATCATCAGGAAAGTGTTGAGTATCTGCGTCTATAGTGACTATATATTCTGCTCCTTTTTCCAGGGCATATGTGATACCTGTCTGAGTAGCTGCCCCAGGTCCCATATTGATAGGATGACTTATGACATGAGCGCCAAATTCTCGAGCTATATCCGCAGTATTATCGGTGCTGCCATCGTCTACGACTACCACATTGAGGAAGTCAAGAGTGGTCAGCCCATGAAGGACATGCCCAATCCGTGCGGATTCATCTTTTGCAGGAATTACTACGTATGTATACTTCTCGAGCAAACTTGGATTATTATGTTGTTAGTTGTTTAGTTCAAAGCTTAATTAAAGCAATTCAAAAATTGCATATTTACCATTAAATCCAGGTAACGGTTTGGCAAAAACGCCATATCCTGGGGTATTCGTTTTTTGTGAATCTTTAGAGGTGTTAATACGACGATCCGTCGCAAGCAGCTTAACTTTTGGGTTTTGGTATAATACCCTCATAAACTCTTTATACTTTTTTTCAAGTGTCTTTTCGGGGGTATTATCTATCACATAAGTGTTTAGATCAACAAAGATATACTTAAAACCTCCAGATTTCAATACCTCAATTAGTGTATTTTTATCTTGATAATGCACTCTCAATTTCTCAAAATTCTGCAATTGATTGTCTTTATAGACTCTTTTGTCGTTTTTCTTAACAAAAAAGGGCAAAACAGTACCTACCCCATACACGAGTGATTCGTCATCTTGGTTTATCTTTGCTATCGCTTCATTGAACCCACCTGGAAAAAATCCTTCTAGTACTTCTCTCTTATTTTGTCTTCCCGATTGATATTTAAGTTCTCCGATATCTACCATGAGTTTACCCATTTCAGGATTAGTCATGACAGTATAGTTTGATAATCTGTAATGCATAGCCAAGCCCACAAATATCAAAATGCCTACCAGGCCAATGACTTGTTTGGTCCGAAATATTACTTGCTTTTCTATTTCATTCTTCTTTGGACTTAAGCTATACAAAATCATAAGTATGCTCAATGCGATCATCGGATACCCATACCATATGATTCCAGCGGTTAAGAGCATCCACATAAATGTGAAAAATGCGATGAAGAGTATAAAGATTCGTTTTTCGATTTTGTCTCCTATTGTCCTTTCTCGAATCAAGTAAATCATAAAGACAAACACCAAGAATAAAAATGGATACGTAATGCTATCCGCATTTCCAGAATTTTTATTAAAAAATCTATTGATGGCTCCATACGAATTACTCACCATCCTGTAGATAGGGACAATAATATTGTCGGGAAAATTGTCGAACTCAGCATTCGGATTTTGTACAACGAAAGTATGCGTTTTTACAAACTTATTGCTGTAAAACAACTTACCACTTCCAATAGAAATGTAAAGCAACATGGATAACAATACCATGCAAACCAATCCAATCCAGGGTTTATTTCTAAATCCGAATAAAAATAAGATTGGGATCAATGCCAAAAACAAATACCCTATATCCATATAGGGACCGTACACATTGGCATTTGTAGTAGCATCGTATGGAAGCGTTAGATACCTTGGCATCAGGGGTTCATAGCCCATGTACCTTTGGATTTCTTCTCGAACTGCATCTGCACCTTCTATTTTGTCCACTTTAGCTTTCTGGGCAAAAGCTTGACAGGCTAGTATCAGGAAGAGACCCAATAAAGCAAAAGTGCGCTTGATTGATATACCATGATACATTTTACTCATTGGTCTTTTGTTGTTGTTTACCTTGCAATCTCTGCTGCTGTTTTTGTATTCTTTGAAAATATCTAAGATTGGCCGGAGGTTCATTTGTCTTTCCATTCATCAAATATCTAAAGGACAAGGTCATGTCAGAATCTATAAAGTTCTTTACAACCCATGGAGCACTCATCAGACCAAAAAAAATAGTGTATACTACACTAAGACCTATAGTCCTTATGAATCCTTTATTTGATTTCATAAATAAGTATATGAAGGTGGCCATTCCGATAAACAATAAGACCCATTGCATATAGTTTGCGCTTAAGTGATATTCCCGCATCCCACTCATGTCATCTAATTTGACCAAGAGAATGGCAAAACAACACAGTAGGGAAGACCCTAAAAAGCCGATGAAGCCAAACTCAACAAACCAAATGATAGCAATAATACTAAAGTAGGAAAATAGAGTTGTGAGCTTTATACCAAATGCAAATCCTGTAAACAGACCCATTAGGATTAGGTATGGATTCAAAAGTGTACGTGGCTGTATAAAGCCAGCGTCTATCTTTTCTTCAGCATGTTTATCTGTTTTCAAATATGTGATCCAAGCGAATAATAAGAGGACTAGACAGAGCACTATAAATAATAAGCCCAAATCTACTTTCTGTTCTTGATAACTTTGAAAGCCCACTGAGGGAATCAGATAGAAAACAAGTAAGCTGAGTAGAATGTAATTTTGATTCATCTTTAGCACATCCTTACCTATAGCGTAAAGTCCTACTAAACATAGTACACCTCCTACGAAAGATAATGCAAGCACTGTTTCTAGGCTATTAAAAAGAACAAGGCCAAAAGACATCAACAATGACCAATTATAGGGTTGATATCCCCTTACTAACCCATGATAATCATTTATGATGGTTGGGAGTTTTACATACAACGCCATAGAATCAAATCCTTTTGGAAATGGACTTATATTCTGGGCTAAATTTAATTGCACTACGAATAGCAAAAGCAGCATACTACATACGCCAATAAAGCCTAAGTGCTTAGACGGTTTTATAGGAGCTACTATTATTTTTTTAAGAAAGAGTAAGTTGTCTTTGTAATTTAGGGCAAGGCATCCCATCAAGACTGGACCCAAGGTAAACCAGTACAAGCCTTTAAAAATACCCAGGATGAAGGCCAGCATCACTATGCTCATTATACCTGTTCCGATGGAGATGGCCGTGTTACTTGCCGGTTTAAGCACTAAGCTAGTTCTGGAGAGTAACCATCGACCCACAGAATAACTAGATAAGACGACCAAGAACACTTGCAGCCCAACCTTGAAGTAATTCATTAGGATATACATAATTTCTCCAAATTTCGCAGCCTCAGGCGTACCTTTATTGAGTGCGAATACGAAGGTCAAGGCGACCAATAAGAGACCTGGTACAATCATCAATCCTCCTCGAAGTATGGGACTCAGTTTCGCTCTCATGAAATGATATGCAGCACCGCCTAAAATGGCGTGTGCAAACACGATCCCATATAAATCCCAATATTGAAAAAATTGAAAATTGAAAGTGTACTGGGGATGCTTTTGAATGTAATCTAGTAACACGAAGCTCACCCAAAAGATAGAAAATACAATTAGTAAACCGGTATATAGCTTCTTCAAAATGGGTAGCGTTTTTTTTCTGATAACCTGTTATAAAGTTTTCGTAGCAAGTGCAATATTTGGCTTCATCAAAAGTATAAAAACATTGCTCAATCTATATCAATAATCACAAATTTTGTGAAATCAATGGCTTCATTTGTCAATACTTGAAAAAGAAAAATTGGGCTTTAGAGAGTTTTTGGAGTGTACTCATGTGGACAAAAAAAGGGATAGACTTGAAGACAATCTATCCCGATCACATTATCAAATGATTTGTGAATCGGAAAGGGAAAAGAAATGTTTGCTCAAGGGATTAAACTTGTCATCTCTTCGATACAAAGTTAATGATTCGTAGATTCATTAAGGAAGTTTTGAACAGATTATTTATCAACAATTTTAGATTTTAACAATTTTCGAAACTCTTCAACTGCTTGATAAAGAGGTATTTCGCCGTTTTTTATCTTGTTTTTGTACATTTTGTTACTGCTACTTAAAGCCTTATTTTCCTGTACAATGCTTAGTACTGTTTTCTCTACGTATGCATCATACCACATAGCAGATTGCTCCATTCTTTGGCTTTCTAATTGACCACTAGTTACTTTTATATTAAAGAAATTTTTGATGTTTTTCCACACATCTTCTAGGCCTGTATTTTCTTGGGCAGAACTTAGTAGCACTTTTATGTCCCAATCGTGGTGTTTGGGGGAAAGCATGTGAATGGCATTCGCGAAAAAGTGTTTAGTTTGCTTTGCCAGGTCCTTTTTATTCGAATCATGCTTATTGACCACTAATAAATCAGCCAATTCGACTACTCCTTTTTTGATGCCTTGTAGTTCATCTCCAGAACCAGGCTGTAGCAATAGGATCATCATATCTGTCATAGAATGGACTAAGACTTCTGACTGGCCTACACCTACTGTTTCCACAAGGATTACATTGTACCCAGCTTTTTCGCATAATGCAATACTACTCTTGGTGGACTGCGCTACCCCGCCTAAGGTCTTCCCAGCGGCTGATGGTCGGATGAAAGCCAAAGGATGCTGGCTTAATTTTTCCATGCGTGTTTTATCCCCAAGAATACTGCCTTTAGATACTTGGCTACTAGGATCTATAGCGAGTACCGCCACCTTTAAAGATTGTGATACTAGCATCAAACCGAGTTGTTCTATAAAGCTACTTTTACCCACACCTGGAGAGCCAGTGATGCCTATTATCATCGCAGGCTTTGGCGCAGTTGGTAGTTGATCTAACAAAAGATGACCAGCATGCCATTGGTCTTCATTTTGACTTTCAATCTGAGTGATAGCTTGACTAAGCGCTACTTTGTCTCCCGATTTTATAGCAGTGACAAAGGACGCCGTATCCTTACTTCTTCTACTTTTCTGGAGAAAGGAATCTGCGGATATCTTGTTGGTAAATCGTTTTTTTTCTTCGCTCATGTAATGATTCGATGCAAGGCCTGAAAGTCAGTTAAGAAGTGTGAATTTTCTTAACAAAGCGCCTTATATAGTTCGATACAAAGTTAAATAATCTTAATATAAATAGGCTTTAACTATTTCTTAGGAATACAAATTCAAATGGAACGATATATTTATATCAAGGACGGCTGATGCTATAATTATTTCTATTAACTGGTATAATTGTGCTCTCTTAAACTCAGCCGTCTGCTTTTCAATTTCAACTGAATTTAGTGTGGATAGAAATATAGCTACTATGTACCTCTTTTTCAACATATATCCTTGAATTGTTATATATTTGCGCTGAATTACGATAAAAACCAACAACACTCCACATTTGATAAAACCGCTGAACCTATTTAATGCCAAATAGGTGAAAATTTTAATATTACATTAAGATTTTCCTTCACAGCGCCTTCGTTTTGTATTCGTTATTACTTTCATAAATCATTAATACACTATTTTCAAAATTTAAGCTTTAAAGCGAAAAAACTTATTAATTATGTTAAGAATAAAATTATTTATCATTGGGCTTTTAGGAGTTACTATGTTATTCACTTCTTGTGATCCAGACAGTACTGG
>CAKZVJ010000095.1 GCA_937923345.1 uncultured Saprospiraceae bacterium | reverse complement strand
GCGAATAAAGAATTGTTCTGATTGATTACGTCTACTACCAATTCATCAGGATCCTCAAGAAAGATAATGAATCCGTCCGTACATCCAAATGCATCTACTGCAGACACAGAATAGGTGCCTGAGCCTAGATTTTCAAGAGAGGTATTTTGTGAGCCATCGCTCCATGTATAGATAACTGGCATTTGACCTCCTGTTTGTGTGACAGCGATACTGCCATCGGTATCTCCTACGCAAGAAGGCTTCAAGAATGTCCCATCTAATTGGAGACCCTCCCCAAATACTATTACCGAAGCACTCGCTGAAGTCTCGCAAGCTCCTCTGTCTGTAACGGTCACGGTATATTCACCTTCTTCAAGATCTCGGATTTCTGTCTCTATTTTTCCATTACTCCAAATATATTGGAACGGGCCTATACCACCTGAGACAATGGCTTGTATTTCACCAAGATCGCCACAGGTTCCATCGGTGGAGACCAAATCAATCATGATGGGGTCTATTTCATTTAAGCTAATCCCATTTTGTACCACCTCCCCAGCAGCATCCGTAACGGTAACGGTGTACACCCCAGGACTTAAATTGCCAATGGTAGACGTTTCAGCACCAGTAGACCACATAAAGGAGAAAGGCTCTGTTCCACCTTGCACTTCTACTCCAGCATTGCCATTCATCATTCCCGCACAAGTAACGTCTGACTTAAACATGTTTAGCGTAATTGTCTGAGAAACAAGTGTATAAGTGGAGAATGGAAGGCCAAATAGGCACAATAAAATAGAAAAGATGAATTTTGGTATTTTCATTATGTAGTCTTCGACATCTAAGATACAAAAAACCTCTTTTATGTATGATGTAGCGGTAGATTTTAACGAATGTGTTAATTGACAAGTAATACAGTTTGGTTGTAGCCCTTGATGGGACTTAGTTCATGCCATGACTTTTACCCATATAATTACACAGCAAATAGGTGAGTCTTGCCCCTACATTAGCATCGTAAGCATGGCCAATACCGGCCACTTCGCAGAGGTCAAAGCCAATAATCCTACGCCCGCTTTCCACAAGTTGTTTTAGCAAATATTTAGCTTGGGAGAAGGAAAGTCCTCCTGGGACTGGGGTGCCAGTGTTTGGACAAAAGGTAGGCATCAAACCATCAATGTCAAAACTAACGTATACATCCATTGGAAGAGCCTCAATAATAGCAGTGCAGACATGTTTAAAGCTTTTACCTTCTAGCAAGGCTTCTTGGATGTCATTATCTGAAAATAGTTTAATCCGTTGATTATGTGTAGTAATGAAATCCGCTTCTTCTTGACAGTAGTCTCTGATACCGACTTGGACCAACTGACTCACCGCTTTATTTTGTATTGCGTTGTAGAAGATGGAAGCATGAGAATATGTAAAGCCTTCGTACGCTTTTCTCAGATCCATATGGGCATCTATTTGTAGAATGCCAAAGCTCTCATATTTTTTAGCACAGGCATTTATACCTGCCAGGGCAACCGAATGATCTCCTCCTATAATTCCAAATAACTTTGGTGATGCTAATATGGCGCTGCATTGTGCTTCTACGGTATCAAGCATTTCCTGACATACTTGGTTTATACTAGCCATTTCAGCACTTAGCTCTTCTGAAATTTCGACTTCACTTTCCAAGGCTGCAATATAGTTTTCTGCAGTAGGCCTCCACTTATTGTTTTTTGATAACAATTGTTCGTCTACATCTCTTAGATAGATTCCGATTTTCCAAGCATCTTCTACGTAGTCATCATACAAATCCAATTGGTAAGATGCCTCTAGGATATTTTGTGGACCACTATGTGTGCCATTTTTAAAGGAAACCGTTAAATCCCAAGGTACTGGTATGAGTACTATTTGGGCATCCTCTTCCTCAAATGGGAGCCCAATAAAATGATTATTCCGAAGGCCAACTCCATTCGGATTAAAATTCTGTATTTTTGATTCTCTACTCATAGGTGGTTAATTCTTTTTACTTATTTTTATCGCTAAGGGTAGAAAGAAAAAGAGACTAAATTTACCTTAGACAGATATACAGTCTTTCTCTCAATGCGATAGCATTTGCAAATTTAATGGAATTAATTCTATCTATGGACATAAAAGCATTTTACAAAATAGTAGATCAAAATTTAAGAAAGGGCGGATCCTCCCTAGTAGATAAATTCAAACTAGAAAATTCTGATTTGATTTCTGCTGTTTCGAACAGTGACCCCATGGCAGTTGCAGAATCATTAAAGGCTTGGGTAAATCCAAATAAGCCTGATGGCTTAGAAAGATATGCCCTTCCGATGGCTGTTGACAATAATAATGAGCTTATTGTTGGTATGCTTTTATATTATAAGGCTAAACCAGATATCTTATCAAAGGATGGTGAATCTGCCCTATATAAGGCTACCTTTTGGGAAAATGAAAATATCGTTCGACTCTTATTGGACAAGGGCGCCAACCCTAATTTTCCTAATCTAGATGGAAAGACCTCTATACAATTGGCTCAGGAAAATGGCTACAAAAATATCTTAGCTATTCTGACAAATGATGAAGAACACTTAAAGAAAATGCAATTGGAGAGAGACCGTTCTACGCATATTGCCTTGAAAGAAAAAGCACAAAAGGCAAAAGCCAATAAATTTAATAGAACACTTGCGGATTCTTCCGCTATGGCTGAGCAGTCAGATGCCATTGCGGAGCAACAGGGTAAAGATGCTGTGCAAGCAAAATACGCTGAATACAATAGTCCCATGCAGGCGCTCATTGCAGCGATAAAAGATAAAGATTCTTCAGGAGTTAGATTGTTTTCAGCCGAAGTTCAAGACCTAAATATTTTTGAAAATGGAGAAAATCCGCTGCAGCTAGCTATTGAAAGTGGAAAAGAGAAATTAGCCATTTATTTGCATGAGCAGGGTGGAAGTATTTTTATCGCTGACGAATTTGGAAATTATCCGCTACTTAATGCCTGTGTGCAACATCAAATGTATGATTTACTACAGTCTTCGCTACCCAGTGAGGACAAAGTAGAGGATAAACTTAATGCCTCATCACAATCTTTCTCGGCCCAATTTTTAGCCTACAAAGACCCTAAAATGATGGATTTGTTGATTAAAAATGGAGCGGATCCATTTTTTGGCGGAAAAGACGGTATTTCTCCTATAGTAAAAGCCATCGAAAAAGGATCAATAGCTATACTTCCTGTGTTGTCAAAAAACAACATTGCATTTAATCAAATAACAGGAGGTAAGTCTCTGATGCAGTGGGCGATAGAGTTTGAACGAGCAGATTGGGTTAATGGCTTACTGATGGAAAATTCACTAGAAAATGCAACGTCTGAAGAGATCAAGAACTATAAAACACTCGCGCAATCAAAGCAGAACTCCGAAATTCTTAAATTATTAGATAAGATAAATTGAAATTTTGCTTCAAATTGTCAATTCTTTTTATGCACCTCATCATTAAATTACATAACTTGCAAATGTACCTCTACAGCTATGATATATTCACACATACAGCAATTTGCATGACCTCAGGAAATATGTAAATGGATAATAATTAGTAGAAGTATCAACAGGTAACCACTTTAATGACACAACTCATACAGCTTGAAATCTATCAATGGTTAGCACCGATTATCGGTCTCTTTTTTATATATCGAACTATAGTTCAATATATGAGAAGAAAGCGGACCTTTGTCGCAATGGTGGTTTGGATTCTCTTTTGGATGTCTATTACCCTGATGGCCATTATTCCTAATCCTGTTTCTATGAAAATTGCTTCGATTTTAGGATTTAGAAGTAATGTAACGGCAGTAATCTTTGTTTCCATAGCGCTATTGTTTTTATTTGTTTTTTATCTCTCCTCAACGATTGAAAAATTAGAGCATCAGATGACTGATTTGGTTAGAAAGATTGCCATTGATGAAAAGAATAAATTGAACGAGCAAGAAGATAAAGAGCCTGCAATCCCGTTAAAAAAAAATAAAAAATCTAAAGTAGGATGAAAATCCTCTTCGTTCTCGAGAACTACTATCCTCATATTGGCGGAGTAGAAACACTATTCAAAAATCTTGCTGAAGCCCTTTCAAAGCAAAATCACGAAGTAGTTGTATTAACTACTTTGAAAAATGCAAAAGACAGTAGAATAGAACAATTAGATAATATTACGGTCTATCGCAAAAAATACTTCAATAGGTATTTTTTCACCTTTTTTGCCTTTTTTGCTGCCTTTCGACTTTCAAAGTCTTGTGATCTTATTCATACCACTTCCTATAATGCCGCTTTGCCCGCTTGGCTTGCTGGTAAACTCCGCGGCAAAAAAGTGATTATTACGTTTCACGAAGTCTGGGGAGACTTATGGTTTGATTTGCCATTTATGTCTAAGTTTGGAGCTCGGTTACACTATCTATTTGAGCAGATGCTACTTAAGCTACATTTTTTTAAGTTTGTTGCAGTATCTAACTTTACACACCAAGCATTAATAGACAATGGCGTTGATAAAGCGCATACCACTATGATTTATAATGGTATCGACTATGCTGAATTTAATCACCATATTCATAAGCAAAGTTCGGATAAATTTCTATTTACCTACTTTGGTAGACTTGGTGTTTCAAAAGGAATCGAAATTTATTTATTCGCCATAAAAGAATTAATAAGCATAGCTCATGAAGCTAGCTTCCAATTGATTATACCTGAACAACCAGTGTCCTTTTTGAAGGAAATTTATGCCATTATTGACCAATTAAATATTAGAGATAGGCTTATTATAAAACATAATCTTCCTATTGAAGAATTGAAAAAAGAAATTGCGAGGAGTAGTGCTATTCTGATACCTTCTTACAGCGAAGGTTTTTGCTTTGCGGCTGTAGAAACTATGGCCATCGGTACCCCCATCATCTCCTCCGGTAAAGGAGCCTTGACCGAAGTGATCGGTGGAAAATTTCTCGAACTAAAATCCTTAGATGCTGTAGCTTTAGCGCAAAGCATGCAGAAAGCAATCAAAGGCGATTGGAATCAAAAACCACTTAGGAAGTTTAAATTGGAAGAGACTTTGGATAATTATTTATCTTTATATCACTCTACAAATAAAGAAAGGTAAATGAAAATAGCATTTCTAGCGGATCCTCTAGATACCCAATACGCGGGTATACATGTATTTTGCAAAGAACTTTTAAGTGCTGTAGATCATTTGAATTTTGATCATGATATTTATGTGATCAGATCAAAAGAAAAAGATGAATTTAAAAACCTTAAAGAAGTGGCAATTCCTATTCGTAAAGGAGTACCCGCTCACCATCGTACTCGACTTTTTACTGCCTTTCCGAAATATTTAAAGCAAAATAATTTTGATGTAGTTATTGAATTAGCTCATTTTGGCCCTTTCGGTTTACCAAATACAATCAAGCAGGTGACTTATATACATGATTTGACTCCGGTGACGCATAAAAAATTTCATGGTCTGGCAAGTCATAAGTTTCATCGTTTACTCCTTCCGAGAATTCTAAAGAAGTCACATTTGATACTTTGCAATTCAAAACAGACACAAGGAGATGTCAATAACTTTGTGGCAGGAATAGAAGACAAGGTCAAAATTATACAACTGGGTATCAGTGACTATTTCAAACCTAGTTTTGATGCGAGTATTATTAAAAAACTCAAAATCCGTGGCCCATTTCTACTACACGTAGGTACCTTAGAACCACGTAAGAATATTCCTATGTTGATAAAAGCTTTTACAGAGTTGAAAAAAGCGGAGGATTCTTCGGATTTGCAGCTTGTCTTAGCAGGAAAGCCAGGTTGGGATTTTCAAGAAATTCTCAATGCAAAGCATTCTAGTCCATACTCTGACAGCATTTTACTCACTGATTTTGTTAGCAGAAATGAGCTTAGAGTACTCTACACGCATGCAGAGTGCTTAGTGATGCCAAGTTATTACGAAGGATTTGGCTTACCTGTAATAGAAGCAATGGCTTGTGGATGCCCTTGTTTTATTTCTGGTGAAGGAGCACTCAAAGAGGTTGGGGGAGAAGCCGCCATATACTTTGATATTTATAATATAAAAAGCCTTATTGATCAAATTCAACAACTATTGATTAGCAAAGAAGAACAACTCAAGTGGAGAGAAAAGGCACTTAAACATGCTAAGAAGTATTCTTGGAAAAATACAGCACTAAGCTTTATAACAAGTGTCGAAAAATTAACTTCTTTTTCTTAATTTGACACCACAAAATAGACATTTTAATGATGTACCTCACTGCAGGATTTGACCTCTCCGATCCCTATATTCAAATTATTATAGCTTCTTCTATCATAGTCTTGTCTTATCTTTTTGGAAAGTTTGCAGAAAAGACAAACATACCTGCCGTATTATTGCTCATCATATTAGGCATATTAATGAAGCTGGGATTAGACTCAATGCATATTACCTTACCAGATTCTACTATTCAAGGTGGGCTGAAAGTGTTAGGAACAATAGGCGTTATTATGATTGTAATGGAGGCCGCCTTAGATCTTGAATTTAATGAAGAGAAACTTCCCTTGATCGGAAAAGCAGTATTGATTGCTTTCTTAAGTTTATTGTTTTCAATTTTTGGAATTGCAGTGGTCTTACAACAGTTTTTTGAAATGAATTTTACCATTGCAATGATTCATAGTACTCCACTAGCCATCATGTCTAGTGCCATCATCATCCCTAGTATAGGCAAGCTTCACAAAGCAAAACAAGAGTTTATGGTTTACGAGTCTGCTTTTTCTGATATCTTAGGGATTATGGTATTCTATTTTTTATTGAGTATGAATACAGATGGAATCCAGCAAGCGAGTATCAGTTTTGTGGTAAGCCTTATTGTTACTTTAGCTATTGCAATAGCTGCAAGTTATCTTCTGATTTTCATCTTTAAAGATCTAGAAGATCACACTAGACTCTTTTTACTTATTGCCATTCTTCTGCTCTTGTATTCAACCGTGAAAGTTTTCTTACATTTATATGGAGCGCTACTAATTATTTTATTTTTTGGTTTAGCATTAGCCAATCACCAAAGATTTTTCAAAGTTTTCAAAAAAGAAAATTTGGGCGCTACTAATAAAAAAGTGAAAGACCCGATAGCTATAATTGAAAAAGAATTTCATCTGATTACATTGGAAACAGCATTTGTAGTGAGGACATTTTTCTTTGTAGTCTTTGGAGTTAGTATTACCCTGTCATCACTAGTGAGTCTCAACGTTTTTTTTATAAGCATAGCAGTTCTGATAGTGCTCTATTTTGTGCGTATTGTATTCTTGAGACTACTCTATGGCCGTGATTTGATTCCAGAATTGTTTATCGCGCCAAGAGGCTTGATTACAGTACTTCTATATTATCAGCTTCCGATAGAAATCAAAAATCCAGGATATGACCAAGGTATATTACTATATGTGATTATTATCTCATCTTTGATTATGACTGGTTCGCTTATCTACGAGAGTAGAAAAACATCAATAGCAGATGTTGAGTCAAACCTAGAAACTTCTACAGAAACTTCTACAGATGAAACGGCAGGTACATCTTCTCATTAAGGGTAAAGTACAAGGTGTTTGGTATAGAAAAAGCACTAAGATAAAATCGGATGAACTAGGAGTGAAAGGCTCTGTTCAAAACTTACCCGATGGTAGCGTAGAGGTGTATGCCGTAGGAGAACAAACAAAAATAGATTTGCTTATTGAATGGGCTAGGCAAGGCCCAAAATTAGCTATGGTGGATTCAGTCACCATTAGGGAACTAAAAACACCACAACAATTTTTAGATTTTAAAATTATTCGCTAGCCTAGGAAAGACTGCAACTTCATTGCAACGCCCATATCACCCTTGATCTTTATTTTTCCACTCATAAAGGCCATCATCGGATTGAGATCCCCTTTGACCAAGTCTTTAAAGTTTTCATCACTGATAGATACTACGCAGTCAGCTTCTTTGTCTTCAGACGAAACTTGATTACTGTCTCCCGTGCCGTCGATATGAACGATATTTTCGCCAATATTTAGTTTTAATGTATTACCTATTGGATCTGCCTTGTCTGCTTTTGCTTGTATTCCAGCTACGATGTCATCGATTGTCATAATATATTTTTCTATAAATGTAATCCAAAAAATGTAATCCCGCAATATTTGTATGTTCAAAAAAAATTACTTTTGTCCTGTGATAAAGATTCTACATTTTCTTTGCGAACGAAAAGCATTAAATATTGCGCTTGGTCTCCTTGTATATCTATTGGTGACCTTACCGCACGAAGTAGTTGGGGTCAACATCGCTAAAATGTTCAAAGGGATACCTAGATCGCAATATGATCTTACTATTTTAACCATTGGTTTAGTTGTTTTATTTTTATTTACCGCTTACCTCTTTACTCAAATACTAAAGCTAGAAAAACCAATATTTGTTATTGGATTTTTTACTTTTTGTCTATGGTGTATGGCTATTTCGCTCCATATGTTGATCATTGTTAATATCGAGATTATTCACTTTATACAGTATGCATTATTGGCTATACTTTTATTTCCACTTAGCAAATCATTTTTTACAACGATTGTACTGGTTATGTTTTTAGGGGCGATAGATGAAGCGTATCAATATTATTTTCTTTCGCCACATCGCACCAATTATTATGATTTCAACGATGTGATACTAAATCTCTTGGGGGCTGCAATGGGAATGATATTTTTGCGCAGTCATATTGGGATAAACACTCTATTGGTAGATAAGGTGAAGTCCTTTAGAAATATTTGGATTACCTATTTTTCTATTATTCTCTTGATAACGTTTTTGATTTGGCAAAAAGATTTATTTCAGCAAGGGATCAACGCGACAGGTCTCGAATTGGATTGGGCAGAATTTGGCGCAATTTTGATTCGTATCCCGACGACGAGTTTTTGGACGGAGATTCCACCGCAGATACTTTACCATGTAGTCCAGCCATTTGAGGGGCTTGTCATTGTTACTATCTTATTATTCGTGTTTAGTTTCCTTCACAATAAGGCCGAGTAGATCTCTTTTTATTTTTTGTTGGGCGAACCCTGAGCTAGAAAAAAGCTCAGGGCAGGCTATTCAGGGGTGCGCGTCCACTCCCGTCCCTCCTGAAAAAGTCGTGACCGACTTCCCTATGGTCGTCGCCCTTACTATCCTTTTCGCAAAGATTTATTTATTAAAGTAAGTCTCTAATTTTTTTTTAAAATGGGCAAGAGGTAGGAAGTAGCCTCACGCTAGTGGGGAGTCTATACGAGGGACGAGTATAGACCGAAGTGAACACGGAGTACTGGATGACTCGGTTCCGACTCCTTCGTCGGAATGACCCCGCATAATGATCACTCATATAAAGGTGTCTTTAGATTATTCTTCAATTTCAATCTTGTCAAAACGAATCATTTCACTATGATCCATATCAGAATTTAAGACGACTAGTTTTCGTTGTCCATTGATATAGTATCTAATCGCAATTGTGTTAGGCGGGATGTCGCCAAGATTTTCGGCATGAAGTAATAAGTAATTTTCACCACTATCGTTTACTTCGACTATCAATTTTAAAGGCAATTTAGAGAGCTTCTTTTCTTTCAATATCCAATGGCCATTAAAATTGAGGCTGATGATATCTCCGTCTTCTTGGCGATGATCAAATATCTCTAATAGGATTTTCTTATCGACGTGCTCAATAGATTGCTTAGATACAACCACTGTTCGCTCTTTCAGTTTGGATGGTAGAGTTTTGATAATTGTTTCGCTTTGTTCTAAAGGGGCCTTCTTTGCTGGCAGTACCACTTTGAAGTAATGCGGCTCCTCCAATAATAGCACTTGTGAACCATCTTGCGCTGCGAGCAATTGATTTGCATTCGATACGAATCCTTTGCCATATCTGTTTAGGGTAGATATCAACTGGACATTATAATAGTAATAGGCATCACCATATACAGTATATCGTTCGGGAATAGCTTTATTATTACTAAATGCCTCCACCATTTCTAATGCTTCGTTTACAGCAAGTTGCGCATCTTTGAGCCTATTGTCTCTTGCCGATTGTGCTTGTAGAATAGCGTTTTCATTTTTTAGCGTTTGCATTTTGGTCTCTAGCTCATCGTAAAATCCATAGCGAATAATCTCCAGTAACGATTTGATTGTTTGTTGAATGGCTCTAAAATTATTTTTCTGAACAGTGACATTATTTTCTTTATCCAAAAACTTATTTACCTGCGCATGCAATTGGTCATTAGCTTCAAAATATCTATCATAAAGCGAAGCACATCGATTGAGTTGTCTAAATATCTCAATTTGATTGCCTACTTGTTTTAGGTCATTGTTATTAATAAAGTCTTCCATCCTGAATCTCATCTGATTTACATTAGAGCAGATTTGATGCATTTCATCAGCTATTCTATCCAGTTCTGGTTTAGCATCTGCATTCCAGGGGGTAGTCTTGGCTTTTGTGTATAGTTTGTTTGGAGAGATATTGTAGAACCACTTTTCTGGATCTTCAAACAGGTTTTTTGGTAAATCTTTATTACCATAGAAGTTGAGCTGATTGCTTTGTAGATCTACATAGGCGTTCACTTCTTGATTGAATCCCTCTAGGATGCGATGGGCTATGAGCATACCATGCGTGCTTTCATTAGCAAAATGAATGTAGTTGTTGATCGGATGGCCGTAGCTAACTTGCCCAAAAGTAGGATGAAAAGCCAAAAAAAAGCTTAACAGGCATGCAAATGTAGCTTTATATAATATGTTCGAATTCAAGCTTATTCACTAATTTTGTATAAAAACGCTTTGAAACCTATTTTAGATATACTCACAGGTACCCAAAGTAAAACGAAGGTACTAAAAGCTATTGCTTACATAGATAACAGCGCTTCAAAATTTAAGCAATTTATAACTGAATTTATGCAAGCTGATGAAAGAGGTAGCCAAAATCTGGCATGGATTATTGGCTCTATTGCGGATGTACACCCTGCTATTATTAAACCTCACTACTCAGAATTATTACAAAAGCTTCAAAATCCATGTCACGCGGCAGTAAAAAGGAATATTTTACGAGCCATATCTAAAAACGCTATTCCAAATAATTTCATAGGTCCTTTAGCAAACGTATGTTTTGAATTTTTAGACGATTCAAAAGAAACAATTGCTGTGCGTGTATTCTCCATGGACATCTTGTATGAAATCTGTTTGTTAGAGCCAGCTCTTTCTTTAGAGCTTGTTACTATCTTAAGGTATCATATTCCATACAGTAAACCTGGATTTCGAAGCAAAGCCAAGAAAATTATCAATGCTTTGATTTAACAATTATTGTGACAGTCAAGTAAAACGATTCTTCGGCATATTAATTGATTTAACTTCCTAGAGAAGAATAGCACTTACATGTAAGTATCGTGTTAGGATGCTTCTCTAATTGAAACAACCATTTTATCCAAGAAATAAGAATTGAATACATATTGTATTCAGGCTAATTGTGTATCAATTACCCTGTCACAGTATAGGTTATATCCATGTATGTTGGATATAGCATTTTAACAATTTGAATTTGTAGTGAATAAAATTATATCGAATACCATTTGGCTATAATAGAAATAGAATAGTTGAAAATTTATACCCAATAGATAGTCTCGTTAGCCTTTGCTGCGAGAATGTCATTGACAATTTTAAAACACATTTTAATTTTAAATTAATGTTAACCTCCCACAGATTACTATTGCAGTTGGCTAGTTCATTCCGAATGCTAGCTATTTTATTTGCGCTTTCTCTATGTGCAAATTCATCTATTGCTCAAAGTGATGTATCCTTGAGTAAATCTGTTTCAACCTCAACAGCAGAACTAGGCGATCAAGTTACCTTTACGCTTATTGTAGCTAATGAAGGAACGACTACGTTGACAAATGTTGTCGTAAATGATCCAATCCCAAATAATACTGCCAATCAAACTTCCTCGGGAGGTGGTACGTATGATGCAGCTACGGGCAATTGGACATTCCCATCAATAGCTCCTGGCACTAGTACTGTTGTTACCACGACTATTACGATAACAGACGAAGGGATTGTCTACGCTCTAGCTGAAGTAATAGCTATGGATCAAGTAGATGATGATTCTACCCCAGGTAATACGAATTACAATGAGGACGATATTGCGTCTGCCTGTACATCGGTACCTGTAGAAATCTGTCCTGCAAGTTCTGAAACAATTGAGGCCTCAGTTCCTGTGGGTGGATTGACCAATATTCAATGGTTTCGAGATACAGGTAGTGGACCTGTGGCTTTTGGGTCAGGCTCTCCTATCACTATCACGCAAGATGGATCTTATACTTTCACTGCGGATAATTCTGTTGGATGTTCTGCAGGTAATTGTTGTCCATTAATAGTGGAAGAGGTATGTTTTGATATTGCACTACAAAAAAGATTAGTAACTACAGGAGCAATTGCTGCTGGTGATGTGGTGAGATTTGAAATAGAGGTGTATAATCAAGGAAATGTTCCTGCCTATGAAATAGATGTCACAGATTATATACCAACTGGTATGACTTTCAATGCAGCTAATGCTATCAATGTGTCTAACAATTGGGCTATGGTAGGCGGAAATCCGACATCTACCATTACAGGACCATTAGCAGCAAATAGTTCTATGATCTTAACTATCGAGTTAGATGTAGATGCCAATTTCATGGGCACTCAGCTAATTAATGTAGCAGAAATTTCTGCGGCTGATAATGATACAGATGCTACTAATACAGCTCCAACTGACGAGGATAGTACAGCAGATACTACGAATGGTAATGACGCGGGTGGTTCTGTAGGATCGGCTTCTGATGATGCTTTGAATGGAGACGGTTCTGGAGCACCGAATACTACTAGTGCAACTACTGATGAAGATGATTCAGATCCAGCATTAGTTACAGTAGTACAAAATTATGATTTGGCTTTATCTAAGGCAATTGTGAGTACTGGTCCTTATGAACCAGGAGACAATGTTACTTATGAAATAACAGTAACAAATGAGGGCACACTTGATGCTGCCAATGTGCAAATCACTGATAATTTACCAGCTGGACTAACTTATGTAAGTGGTTCTGGCTTTTCAGTAACAGCACCTCATACTACTACTATTGCCAATTTGCCGGCAAATGGTACACCTGTAGTATTGACTTTGGTAGCTCAAGTAGATGCGAACTTTATGGGAACTACATTAACAAATTCTGCTGAAATAACAATAGATAACGGTATGGATTCAGATTCGACGCCTAATAATGATATTGCTACTGAAGATGATCAAGACGAAGTACCAATAACAATTGAGCAAGAGTTTGATTTAGCTTTGACAAAGATAACCTCTACAGGGCAAACTATATTTAATCAAGGAGATGATGTTACTTATACCATCACGGTTTTCAATCAAGGAACACTTGACGCATATAATGTAGAAATTACAGATTATATTCCTACTGGATTATCTTTGGATACTACAAATCCTGCAAATAGTGATTGGACCTTAGCTGGTGCCGTTGCTACGGCTAATAGTGGCACAACTGCTATTCCAGCGGGTGGGCAAAGAGTATTCAATATCACACTTACAGTAGATACTAATTTTCAAGGAACCTCTATTGTAAATAACGCTGAGATTTCAAGCGCTGATGATGACCTGAATAGTGGAAATACACCTCCAACCGATGAGGATTCTACAGCGGATGCTATTCTAGGCAATGATGCAGGAGGGCTTGCAGATAGTCCCTCAGATGATTCCGTTGATGGAAATGGTACCGGTACACCAGGTGCTGCATCTTCTGCAACTGATGAAGATGATTCAGATCCAGAGTCTATTACGATAAATCAAACATACGATTTAGCATTATCAAAAGACCTTGTCAGTGCTGGACCTTTTGCTCCAGGTGACAATGTTACTTTTGAGATCACCGTGACTAATGAAGGTTCATTAAATGCATCGAATATAGAAGTAACAGATTATTTGCCGACGGGATTAACCTTCGTAAGTGGTACTGGATTTAGTCCTACAGCACCTTATACTTCTATAATTGCGAGTTTGCCATCTGGTGGTACACCAGTAGTGCTGACTATAGTTGCTCAAATAGATGCCAACTTTATGGGCACTACAATAAGCAACGAAGCGGAAATCACTTTTGATGATGGAGCAGATTCAGATTCTACACCTAACAACGATAACTTAGGCGAAGATGATCAAGATGATGCCCCTGTAGCAGTAGCTCAATCTTATGATCTAGCTTTAGCTAAAGCAGTTACTAGTACTGGACCATACGTTGTTGGTGATTTAGTGACTTATGAAATAACAGTATCTAATGAAGGTTCGTTAGATGCATCTTTCGTGGAGGTGACTGATAATTTACCATCAGGATTAACTTTCGTAAGTGGTACTGGATTTAGTATTACTCCTCCACATACTGCAACCATCAATTTCTTGCCAGCTGGTGGAGCTCCTGTAGTACTCAGCTTTACGGCAGAAATTGATGCTTCCTTTACTGGAACTTCATTGGCCAATGCTGCAGAGATTACCGCAGATAATGGAATGGATATAGATTCAACACCAGATAATGACATTGCGACAGAAGATGATCAAGATGAGGCACCTATT
The DNA here is from genome assembly GCA_937923345.1 of uncultured Saprospiraceae bacterium. GTDB lineage: Bacteria > Bacteroidota > Bacteroidia > Chitinophagales > Saprospiraceae > JALZVN01. The sequence continues at coordinate 3,517 of CAKZVJ010000095.1, read as the reverse complement.
ACAGTAGATCAAACATATGATTTGGCATTAACAAAGACTATCATAAGTGCAGGTCCTTATTCTCCTGGTGATAATGTTACTTATGAAATAACTGTTTCTAATGAAGGTGTTGTAAATGCAGCCAATGTAGTGGTAACCGATAATTTGCCAGCTGGATTGACCTTTGTAAGCGGAACGGGATTTAGTCCAACAGCGCCTTATATTTCTACGATAGCAAATTTGCCAGCTGGTGGCCCGCCTGTGGTTTTGACTTTGGTAGCACAAATAGATGCGAATTTCATGGGGACGAGTTTGACCAACTCTGCAGAAATCACAACGGATGATGGCATGGATGTAGATTCAACACCTGACAATGATGACGCAACGGAGGATGATCAAGATGAAATACCTGTAACAATAGTGCAGTCTTATGATTTAGCTTTATCAAAAGGAATCGTAAGTGCTGGACCATATGCACCAGGAGATAACGTGACTTACGAAATCACCGTAACGAACGAAGGAACCTTGGATGCAACGAATGTAGTGGTAACTGATAATTTACCTGTAGGCTTGACTTTTGTAAGTGGAACAGGATTCAGTACAACAGCGCCTTATACTTCTACGATAGCAAGTCTGCCGGCAGGAGGTGCGCCAGTCGTATTGACTTTAGTAGCGCAGATAGATGCGAATTTTATGGGAACAAGCTTGACGAACTCTGCAGAAATCACAACGGATGATGGCATGGATATAGATTCAACGCCAGACAATGATGATGCAACAGAGGATGATCAAGATGAAGTACCTGTAGCAGTAGTACAAAATTATGATTTAGCATTATCAAAAGGAATAATAAGTACTGGACCATATGCTGCAGGAGATAACGTGACGTATGAGATCACAGTAGCAAACGAAGGAACCTTAGATGCAACGAATGTAGTGGTAACCGATAATTTACCAGCAGGCTTGACTTTTGTAAGTGGAACAGGATTCAGTACAACAGCGCCTTACACTTCTATGATAGCGAGTCTACCGGCAGGAGGAGCGCCAGTCGTATTGACTTTAGTAGCACAGATAGATGCGAATTTTATGGGAACAAGCTTGACGAACTCTGCAGAAATCACAACGGATGATGGCATGGATATAGATTCAACAACAGACAATGATGATGCAACAGAGGATGATCAAGATGAAGTACTATTAACAGTGGCTCAAGAATTTGACCTTGCATTGAGAAAAACACTTCCTGGAATACCTACCTCCATAAATCCAGGAGATGATGTTACATTTGAAATCACAGTGATTAATCAAGGTACGCTTGATGCATATAACGTAGAAATTACAGATTATATACCAACTGGTTTTATTTTAGATACAACGAACCCAGCGAATAGTGATTGGACCTTGAATGGTTCTGTGGCAACTGCAAACACCGGTACTACCGTACTTACACCTAACACAATGAGAAATTTCTTAATAACGCTTACGGTAGATAGCAATTTCCAAGGCACATCATTAACAAATTTTGCTGAAATTTCAAGCGCCGATAATGATTTAGATGCTGGAAATACTCCACCTACGGATCTAGATTCAACACCTGATGCTATAGCAGGTAATGATGCTGGTGGTGCAGCGGGTACTGCATCAGATAATGCTACTAATGGTGATGGAACTGGAGTACCGAATGATAATAGTGCTTTGACGGATGAAGATGATTCAGATCCAGAAATGGTAGCAGTAGTTCAATCTTATGATTTAGCTTTATCAAAAGGAATCGTAAGTGCTGGACCATATGCACCAGGAGATAACATTACGTACGAAATCACAGTAACGAACGAAGGAACTTTAGATGCAACGAATGTAGTGGTAACCGATAATTTACCAGCTGGATTGACCTTTGTAAGTGGAACAGGATTTAGTGCAACAGCACCTTATACATCTACAATCGCAAGCTTACCAGCAGGAGGAGCGCAAGTAGTGTTGACCTTGGTAGCGCAGATAGATATGAACTTTATGGGAACTACTTTGACCAACTCAGCAGAAATTACAACGGATGATGGCATGGATGTAGATTCAACGCCAGACAATGACGATGCAACGGAGGATGATCAAGATGAAGTACCAGTTATGATAGGTCAAGTGTTTGACCTTGCCTTAACTACCATGTTGAACAGTGCAGGTCCATTTGCACCAGGTGATCTAGTTACTTTTGATATCAATGTAATCAATCAAGGAACAGTGGATGCAACGGATGTGGTAATCGCAGATTATATACCAGCAGGATTTATTTTGGCAGATCCATCATGGAATGCAAATGGGACCTTTAATGTGGGGAACCTGGGTGCAGGCATGAACGTGGTAGTACCAATAATTTTACAGATTGATCCGAATTATCAAGGAACACAGCTTGTAAACTTTGCGGAGATTTCTAGTGCCAATAATGCTTTAGGATTGTCAGACGCAGATTCAACTCCTGACATGTTGGATACAAATGATGCTGGTGGTGCTCCACAAACAGCAGCGGATAACTTTGTAGATGGAGATGGTACAGGAGTAGTAGGAGATGGGGTTTCATCAACAGATGAAGATGATCACGATCCTGCATTGGTTGCAGTTAATCAAAGCTACGATTTAGCTTTATCAAAAGGAATCGTAAGTGCAGGTCCATATGCAGCAGGAGATAACGTAACGTATGAAATCACCGTATCGAACGAAGGAACCTTAGATGCAGCAAATGTAGTGGTGACTGATAATTTACCAGCAGGATTGACCTTTGTAAGTGGAACCGGATTTAGTGCAACAGCACCTTATACTTCTACCATAGCAAGCTTACCAGCAGGAGGAGCGCCAGTAGTATTGACCTTGGTCGCACAGATAGATGCGAACTTCATGGGAACTACTTTGACGAACTCTGCAGAAATCACAACGGATGACGGCATGGATATAGATTCAACGCCAGACAATGATGATGCAACGGAAGATGATCAAGATAATGTTTCTTTAACAATAGGACAGAATTATGATTTAGCTTTGGAAAAGGCGATTGTAAGTACTGGACCATACGCATCAGGTGATATCGTGACGTACGAGATTACAGTTACAAATGAAGGAACCTTAGATGCAGCAAATGTAGTGGTGACCGATAATTTACCAGCAGGATTGACTTTTGTAAGTGGAACCGGATTTAGTGCAACAGCACCGTATACATCTACAATAGCCAATTTGCCAGCAGGAGGAGCGCCAGTAGTATTGACTTTGGTAGCGCAGATAGATGCGAACTTCATGGGAACTACTTTGACGAACTCTGCAGAAATCACAACGGATGACGGAATGGATGTAGATTCATCACCAGATAATGATGATGCTACTGAGGATGATCAAGATGATGTACCAGTAACAATAGATCAGAATTATGATTTGGCTTTATCAAAAGGCATGGTAAGTGCTGGACCATATGCACCAGGTGATAACGTAACGTACGAAATCACAGTAACGAACGAAGGAACTTTAGATGCAACGAATGTAGTGGTAACCGATAATT
>CAKZVJ010000094.1 GCA_937923345.1 uncultured Saprospiraceae bacterium | reverse complement strand
TAGCTCTATCTCTATTCACCTTCCACTAAATCCACACCAAAACAAAAACCCCCTCCACCGCTATCGCGGTGGAGGGGGTTTTAATAACACTATATTTCTAAATGCGGATTACTTGAATGTCACAGGCAATCTAGCCATCGTATTCTCCCATCCAAAAATAACGTCTATCGCTTTGTTGCCTTTGTCTTCGAAAGTGATAGACAATGCTTCTAAGGTAGTTGGTGTCTTTGCAGTAGGTGCAGTAATCGTGACTACATTGTCCTCCTCATCGTGTCCGAAAGTACCCCATGATCTGGTGTTCTTGTGAACGATGATTTCCCAATTGCCTTCGTTTACTTTTGCGAAGAGACCGTAAGTACCTCTTCTGATATCCGTACCACCGATGTTTACGTTTTCGTAGAAAGTAATCAAGGTCGTTTGGTTAGCACCTAATCTCCACATCTCTCCATACTTCAATAACTCTCCGAAAACAGTACGGCCATTCATCTGAGGACGGCTGTATGCCACTCTCATCATAGGTTGGTTGGCTTCTTTTTCTTCTGGCTTCAAAAAGTTTTGGTACTTAGATCTAGCTGGGTAGTAGGCAAGGTCCATCGGACTTTTGTCTTCTCCTGCTAGTGATGGAGCGTTTAAGTTAACTGGTAATTTTACCTCTGTGTTGTCCCACTGGTAAATCATGTGTACCATCCCATCATCTATCTTTTGGAAGCCGATAGTGAACTGCTCTACTTCGCTTGCGGTCTTACCCGTCATCACCTTGGTAGTAAAAAGATCTTGGCTCTTGTCTCTATCTTTAGTACCTGCGATGAACAACTGCTTTGAAAATTTGATATCCCAGTGATCTGCGTAAAGGTCTGCGAACATAGAGTACGTTCCTCTCGGTACCACATTGCCGCCGATAACCACATCTCTGTAAAAAGTGATCTCATTGCACTCATTGGCACCCAATCTCCACTCTTCACCAAACTTCTGTAGCTCGCCAAATACTTTACGACCTTTCTTGTATGGTCTACTGTATAATACTTTGATGATAGGGCTACGCTTAGGATCATCCTCGTCTAAGTAATTTCCGTATGCAGATTCTGTAGGGTAATGCGCTGCATCCATCGGACTCTTGTCCAATTCTGGAAATTTGAGTTCTTCTTGTGCGATACCGAACTGCGGCAAAGCCAAAAACATAAATAAGCTTAGGATAAATAAATTTGATTTCATGTACGATTGATATTTGAATTAATTAAATACGATTGATAAAATAATTTGCAAAAATATTGATTTTTCCCTCTTCCATCTTATTACTATCCCCAAGCGTCCTCCATTGGCAAAATCTTCAAAAATCTTGCTTCTGCGGGCTAGCGATGTGCAAGGGGGGCGATGCTGTCTTCAGGGGCGCTTTTTTGCGATCCTGAAGACAGCGTCGACAGTCCGTAGGACCGAGCTGACTAGCAAGCCCTGGAACGTAGCGACCTTGGCTTTTTGTGGAAAAACATCGTTTTTTTCCACAAAAGGCCAAGGTAGACCCCAAAACATACTAAGCCGGCCTGGAACCACCCTAGTAAATCAAATTAAATCCGATTTTGTTCTGAATCCTGCCCCGTCAAGTAAGATAGGCCCATGCCGAGAAAGAGGCAAAAGAAGCCAATGCCGATGGAGTTTTCGAGGGTGTTCTCCACGATAAAGGAGAGGAAAAAGGTCAGGAAGAGGATGGCGAAAAAGGGATTGCGGTAGTGTCTTCGAGCCAAAAAAGGGTAGCAAAATGCTACCAGAAAGAGCAGCAAACCGATAATGCCACTGCCTGCCGCTACCGATAAAAACTGGTTGTGGGGCATGATTTTTTTGCTGTCTGGGTAGAGCTGGTCGTACTTTTTGTAGATTTCTTGCTTGAGGTCTCCCACACCTACTCCTATGATCGGATGCTCGCGAAATACCTGATACCCAACGTCTAAGGAGCGTAGGCGCCCCTGATCTGAGCTAGTACTCGTCCTACCGTGCATAAATTCGTGCCACTCCCAATTGGCGTAACTGATCTTGGATTGGAAGCTGGGGATCGTGTAGTAGGCCATCACTGGGGCACTCGCCACCGCCGCTAAAGTGAGCAAGCCAAATAGAAACTTCTTCTGTGTCCACATCAATATGAGCACCCAGCCGATCAAGCTACAATACATCACCGCTAAGCCGCTGCGTACCGAAAGGATGTGGATAAAGACAAAATTGAATATCGTAAACCCGGCTATCATCCATCGCTCTGCCTGGCTGCGGAAATAAAAGTTCTTATGGACCAGGACGAACCCTGACAAGATCCCTAGGCCAAGTAGTAAGCTGTATCGAATGTGATTGCGCGGAGTGGGAATGGGCTGGCCCATCTCTAGGGCCTGATTGATCTCCTCAAAATGCAGTAGATAGTTGGCTCCAATACCCAGATTCGTCAGAAATAAGAGAATCACCAAATAATAAAACAGCCCCATATAGCCCCGTCTGGTCAATCTAGGTAGGCAGAAAAAGGCAAATAAAAGGCCGAAGAAGGGCAGCTTGAGCACGAAGCGCTCAAAGCCATAGAAGATGTCGCTCGAATACAGCGCACCCACCAGAACCATAATAAAGAGTACGGATGGCGCCCAAAATACGGGTGTTTTCCAGAAGGCAAACCAGTTTTGCACTAGGCGTGGATGTAGTCTGACCTTGAAGGGCTTGAGCTGAATATCGAATACGGCGCAGGCAAGTAGGCCTATCTGTGCATTGGACAGTATGTAGGGGGAGTAGATGATCATCGTCATTCCTACTGCACAGAAAAAAAGCATGAGCTCGTATCGTGTGATGCTATGTAATATTCGATTCAGAATAGCTTAGTATTTTGGATACCTAAATACACAATTACTTTGGGTATAAAGACTTAACTTTGCGACATTCTAATTATTGTCAACAATTGATTTATGTCAGAGGAAATATTCAGCAAGGTAAAGCAAATAAAGGAAGAAATAGAAAACGCGGCGCCACAAGGTGCTGAGGCGATAGAACAGTTCCGTATCCGATTTTTGGGAACGAAGAATATCCTTAAGCCGCTCTTTGGCGAAATCAAGAATGTGGATAATGCGAGGAAGAAAGAATTTGGCCAGTTAGTCAATGAGGTGAAGCAAGTAGCGGCGGACAAATTTGAGGCCCTAAAGGATGGTGAAGATGCCGCGGCAGAACAGAACGAAGCCTCTGGACTCGACCTGACCGCGCCAGCCAATCAGATGAAGCTCGGCGGAAAGCACCCGCTCTCTATCACGATGGAGCGCATCATCAATATATTTGAACGCATTGGATTTACAGTAGAGGAAGAAAGAGAGATCGAAGATGACTGGCACAACTTCACTGCCATGAATACGCCAGAGGATCACCCTGCTAGAGATATGCAGGATACCTACTACCTGAAAGACAGTACCGAGATGTTGTTG
>CAKZVJ010000093.1 GCA_937923345.1 uncultured Saprospiraceae bacterium | reverse complement strand
AGACAAACTTGTTGAGGCTAGTGAATTTTATAATCAAAAAAGAACTACTTTGAAGCCACAAGCCGTAGTTTGTGGTTCCTTCACTAAAAAGATACATTGTATCTTTTTTGCAAGCAACGTTCAGTCATGGGAAAAAAGAACGTGAAAGAACAGCAATCAAGAATAGTTTATTAGGAAAAACTTTATTTCGAAATGGTAAAACTTGTAAACAATGGGGAATCAGTGGAAAATAGAATATTAAAATTACACTGTACAATATGAGGATAGTCACTTAAGGTTAATGATGTGCCCTTAATATTGTACTTGGATAAATCTTGCTAAACACTTACAGGCGTGAAAACAAAAAATTACTACCTCAAAGAAATAGTTCCATCGGATATAACCAATATCCACAAGGGACTCTCCAATCCAGAGCTTACAAAATATTACGACGTCCACTATGCTACTTTAGAAGAGACAAAGATTCAAATGGATTGGTATCGCTCACTCAAAGAAGAGGGTACCGGAATATGGTGGGGGATATTCGGCACGGATGATGATCTATTCAGAGGAGCAGCCGGTTTTAGCGGACTAGAAGCGAATCATAAAAAAGCAGAAATTGGTATGTGGTTGCTGCCTGAATATTGGGGGAGAGGAATATTAAAAGAGGTGATGCCTATCTTATTCGCCCTTGGTTTTGAAGAATTAGATTTGAATAGGATCGAGGGATACGTGGTCAGTGATAATAGAAAGTGCAAAAGTGCTTTGGAAAAAATTGACTTTACCTACGAAGGGACCATGCGTGAATGTGAGTATAAAGATGGGCGCTTGATAAGTATTGATATTTATGCTATTTTGAAAAGAGATTGGATAAAGTCCTAGGAAAGGCTTTGAATAATCTCTTGTTATAACTAATTCAACTAGAATGTGCATCATTGGATTGAGAAAATGAAAAATATTCCCAAAAGTGTCATTTTGTGGTTTCGTGCGTTTTCAGAACGGACTCATAATTAATCAATAGGACTATTAATAGCGGACTGCGTCTTATGTTATTAGCCTTCTCAAGAATAGATTAATTGGACAAATTCCATATATTCAATTACAAATAAAAAATGAAGTTCAAAAATTCAATCATCGGAGGTGCCATAGCGTTTGTGATAGCTACCAGCTGTTGTTGGTTACCTGCATTGCTTATAGCTATTGGCGGGGGAAGTACTTTATTAGCTTTAGCGAATGGACTAGAACAACTGAGCGGGGTCTTTATGACATTAGGTGTTGGAATTTTGATCTATGGTATCTATCAGTACAAGTATACGAGTACCCCTTCACCACGAGGGGCAATTTTGCAATCTATTTTAACCTGTCCAGAATGCGGTCATAAGAAAGAAGAAACGATGCCAACAGACGCTTGTCAATATTTTTATGAATGTGGTAATTGTAATCAAGTATTGAAGCCAGTCGGCAATGATTGTTGTGTGTATTGTAGTTATGCTACAGTTCCATGCCCACCTATTCAATTAGATCAGGATTGTTGTTAAGGGCTAACTAGGCATTTTCTTAATAGCTAAATGCAAATGGACGCAAATTCCACTATTTCGCTAGTTCATATAATCGATCAAAATTACTACCTTAGGTCAAAATACCAATTCTTTTAATTTTTGCAATATGAGAAACTACTATCTTTTTATCATTATTCTTATTTCTTATCTTTTTGTCAATAAACATAATCTGCATGCTCAAGAGAATGTATTTGAGCAGCTAGAAGAAATAGCCATCATAGACCAAAAAGTAATGATGCCTATGCGTGACGGCATTCGCTTAGCTACGGATATATACAGGCCAAAGGCTGGAGGAAAAGTGCCAATCATCTTTTCTCGCACGCCCTATAATTTCAATTCTTGGGGTGATGGTAAGCAGCGGACTAGGACTGCTGAGAAAGCTTTAGAAGTAGTGAAAAGAGGGTATGCTTACGTAGTACAAAATGAGCGCGGTAGATATTATTCTGAGGGAGAGTGGGATATACTCGGTGTACCTTTGACCGACGGCTATGATGCCTTTACATGGATGAAGGATCAAGAATGGTCTAATGGAAAAATAGGCACTCTTGGTTGCTCTTCCACTGCAGAGTGGCAGATGGCCGTAGCTGCCTTAGATCACCCATCTCATGCGGCCATGGTGCCACAAGGTTATGGCGCTGGTGTAGGTAGAATAGGAGACATCAATGAGCAAGGAAATTGGTTTAGAGGAGGTGCAGAACAGATGTTATTTTTCTCTTGGCTATATGGGGTAGAGCACGATAAGTTTAAACCTAGAATCCCAGCAGGGGCTACCCAAGAAGACTTAATAAGGATTTCAAGATTCTATGATTTAGCGCCTGAGAATCCGCCCATCGATATGGCAGAAGCATTAAAGCATTTACCCATACAAGATATTTTGAAAAACATCAATGGCAAACATGAGATCTTTGATCAAATGATAGTCCGCAAACCCAATGATGAAGCCTGGTATAAAGGGGGCTTGTATCACGATGATATGGAATTAGGCGTGCCCAGTTTTTGGTTTGCCTCTTGGTATGATGTGTCTATTACACCCAATTTGGCTCTGTTCAATCATGTAAGCAATAACACTAAAGATCAAATGGTGAGGGATAACCAATATCTAGTGATTGCTCCTACATTGCATTGTCGATACACTAGAGCAACTGAAAATACCGTAGTAGGAGAGAGAAGTGTAGGTGATGCACGTTTGAACTATGACGAACAAATCTACGCTTGGTTTGACTTCTGGCTCAAAGGAGAGCAAAATGATTTTAAACAAAAGACCCCAAGAGTGCAGTATTATACTATGGGGAGTAACCAATGGCAATCTTCAGAGACTTGGCCTCCTAAAGGGGCTAAAATGACCACCTATTACTTAGATAGTAAAGGCAGCGCCAATAGCTCGTCTGGGGATGGAGTATTGACTAGCTCAAAGCCTAAGTCGGATAATGCAGACCGTTTTACTTACGACCCGATGGACCCAGTTCCTTCCTATGGAGGGAATGTTTGTTGTACCGGCAACGCCATTCAAGGAGGCGCTTTTGATCAGCAGGTTATGGAGACTAGAGAAGATATTCTGGTGTACACTACAGATGTTTTAAAAGAAGGCGTAGAGGTGTCAGGATTTATAGAGTCGACTCTATATGTTTCCTCTGATGCCAAGGATACTGATTTTACGATAAAACTAATTGATGTGTATCCAGATGGGAAAGCGTATAATCTAGACGAGACGATACAACGCGCCAGATATCGCGAGGGCTATGAGAAGGAAGTGTTCATGAACAAAGGCGAAGTCTATCAAGTGGATTTAACGCCTATGTCTACGAGCAATTATTTTGAAAAAGGGCATCGTATCCGAATTGAGATATCAAGTAGTAACTTTCCACGCTTCGCACGTAATCTGAATACAGGAGGAAATAACTATGATGAAAAGGAAGGAGTAGTGGCCCATAACAAGATCCATCACTCTTCGAAGTATCCTTCGCAGATAAGATTGCCGATTGTTACAAAGTAAGCTGAAACTAGGAATGATTAAGAATTTATACATAATAATTATACTACTAATTGTTATCAATCACTCTTATTCTCAAGATGATTTACTTCATATTAAATTAACTCTTGTAGATAGTATAGAAAGTCCACGATATAAGATAACTCCAGTATTTGAAGTAAAGCGTAATAATCAGGTCTATCGAAGTAAGAGAAAATATAACATAAAAGTTCCAAATGAAGATATAGTTTATGGTATAGCACATCTCTACTTTAATGGATTCGCAAATGCAAGCATTCCAAATTCTTTACCCGTACTCATAGAGAATTATAAAGACGAAAATCCTTTGTTTTATTTTGACAATAATAATAATCTAGATTTTTCAGATGATGGTGAGCCTAAAATGTACAGTGAAGATCTGCTTGAAGTAGATAAACATAATTATAGATATCTGTATCACCACCTTTATTTAGATGAAGGAAAAACAAAATTTGGTTTTGTAATCTTAAAGCTTAGTCAGGAAGAAAAATTAAATCGATTAAGGTCAGAAATGCAAACAAAGAGGAAGGAAAAGGTAGTGTCAGCAAATTATTGGATAGGTTATTATCCGTTCAATAAAGTAAGGGGAGAAATGTTAAGGACCCAAAATATAATTGAATTAATTGATATTAACTCCAATCTAAAATATGATGATGTAGATATGGATAGAGTTGTATTTAAAAATCAAAATAAGGTGGAGAAAGAATTTCAGGATAAATGGACTGTTGGAGAAAGTATTATTCTTTCAATTGGAGAAGAAAGCTATGAAATAACTGACTTGGATAGCAGGGGGGAAAGGATTACACTTCAAAAAGTAGCCTCTCAAAGTCAAGACTTAAAACTACATATTGGAGATAATGCAAATGATTTAGTGGTGAAAAGTCTACGTAGCAAAATGAAAACGATTGGACAAACAGCAACAAATAACAAAAAAGTGCTACTTTATTTTTGGGGCTCTTGGTGCACCCCATGCAAAGCTATTTTACCCGAGTTGAAGCAAATTTACTCACAGTATACTAATGAGCTTGAAATAATTGCAGTTGCAAAAGATACTCCTTCAAAAGTAAAGGCATATGTCAAAAAAAATAAAATTAGTTGGCAGAATGTATTGGCTACCCAATCCATGTTGTCTTCCTTAAATGTTACATCTTATCCTACATTTATTTTATTAGATTCAAATGGTGTTATTATGAATGAAAAAGTGAATCTTAATGAGATTGAAAATTTAGTAAGGTAATTTTTACAGATAATCAAATGATAAAGGAACAAACTAAGCAGTTCTTCTTTGCATACAGCGCAATATTACTCCTCTGTCTAGGAGCCTGCGGGAGTCCTAAAGAGCCAGGACCAAAGACAAACTTCTGTGCTGATATCCATAGAAATGAAACCACTAGTTTATCTAATGAACTTGCAGATATCTCTTCGGAAATGGAATCGAAAACGGGTGTATATGTGCTAGAAGATGGTGGCGGTTCTATGGTCGCCAGAGCATGGTTGACAGAGTATGCTGAAAAGACAATTGATGTACAGTACTTCATCTTTTCCTTGGATAACATTGGACTCATCGCTTGTGATTATTTAGTAAGGGCTGCGGATAGGGGTGTTAAAATCAGAATTATTTTGGATGACTTCATGGTAGATGCGGATATAGAAAGCATCCTTAACTTTGCCTCCCATGAAAATATTAGTGTCAAAATATACAATCCAGGAGTCAATCTGGGAAAGAACCTATTTAGCAAAATCAAGAAGTTTACTACAGACTTTCGATCTGCTAATCAGCGCATGCATAATAAGACTTTTATTGTAGACGGTAAAGTGGTAATCACGGGTGGTCGAAATATTGCGGATGAATATTTTGATTATGACCATGAATATAATTTCAGAGACAGGGATATATTGTTGTTAGGAAAGGCAAGCCAACAAGTAAATAGTTCTTTTGAAGAGTTTTGGGATAGTTCGTTGAGCCTAGATTTAATGGAACTCGTCAATGAGGAGGTAAAAGTATACTCATCAGATAGGTTTGATGCCCTCCATGAATATGCTTGCAACCCTGACAATTTCTGGCCTCAAATAAGAGATCAAATTACAAATCTACCTGCGACTATGGCAGGCTTGAAAAATTCGGGAAGTCTGGTTTGGTTAGATGATGTACAATTTATATCAGACAAGCCAGGTAAGAATGATGCGAAGAAAGGTCTAGGCGGTGGGGGTATTTCCACAGATGCTTTGATCGATTTGGTCAACAAAGCCGAAGCTTCTATCGATATCCAAACGCCCTATTTAGTTACCACCGAGCTCAGTAGAGATGTGTTTAAGGCAGCCATAGATCGAGGGGTGAAAATCAGGATATTGACAAACAGCCTTGCTTCCACAGATAATGTAGAAGCGTTTAGTGGTTATCAAAAAGATAGAGATAAATTGCTCAAACTAGGCGTGAGGATATTTGAGTTTCGTCCAGATGCTGCGGAACGAACGAGAATCATGACGGGAGCCTTGCAGGAATCACTCGATCATACCCCCATATTCGGACTTCACTCAAAGTCAATGGTCATTGATAAAAAAACTACTGTTATTGGGACATTCAACCTAGATCCTAGAAGCGCCAATTTGAACACAGAGTGTATCGTTGTTGCACATTCTGAGCAGTTGGCCAAAGGCGTATTAAAAGGGATAGAAGAAGAGTTCAAGTCAGAGAACTCATGGGAGACAACGCTAGATTTTAATCCAGATTCTGAAGTAAGCAAATATAAACGGATTAAAACTTGGACAAGAAAGGTGATACCTAAGGGAGTATTGTAGTTAAAGTGATTTTGCATAGGAAAATTTTTTGAACAAATACATATTTTATAAGGTTTACCTCCGGAATATTAGGTGTATACTGTGATCGTAAAGCCTGATAGTAGGATGTGTTTCATAAATGATTTTTCATTTTACTTATCATGATATAGAATCTAATACTCCCTCATAGATAAGCAGCTAAGAGATTATAGATAACTTATGGAAGTATTAAAAGATTGGTTAACTACCCAGAAAACAGATGATAAGTCAATGGTAATTTTACTTATCAAAGGGTATTTTTTATTAACCTTGTTATGTTTTGTTTTTCTAGCTCTTCCATTTAGTCAAAGTAGTAGCAACTCAATTGTCAATCATATATTTTTTGCTGTTTCTTTAGTGAGTACTACCGGATTGGCGCCGTCTGATTTTGGGGGCTCATACAATATGTTTGGGCAAGTAGTCAGCCTTATATTTATTCAGTTTGGAGGAATTGGATATATGGCATTAAGCTCTTTTATTATTTTGCAGCAATTTGACAAACTTCCTAGATTATCGGCAAGATTACTTAGACTAGAGTATAACCTGCCACAGAAATACCCTTTGGTTTCATTTATTTACAGTGTATTTATATTTACTATACTGATTGAAGCAATAGGTGCGATAGTGCTTTATTTTTGCTTTAAGGATGCAGGGATAGAAAATCCAATTTGGCAGGCGGTATTTCATAGTATCTCGGCTTTTTGCACTGCTGGTTTTAGTTTGTTTGATGATTCGATGACTTCGTTTAGTAACAATTATTATGTTACATGTACTATACTCGTTTTGTCTTTACTTGGATCTATTGGGTTTATTGTGCTATTAGATTTTTGGATGAGGCTCACTAGAAAGCGAAAGCAAATCTCGCTTACCTCTAAGATAATTATTTACGCAACCTTCTTTTTCTGGATTGTAGCGGCTATTACTATTTTCGCTTCAGATGTTGAACTGAGATCTATGGGTTGGGAAGGCTTGATGCTGGCCTCTTTTCAAAGTATTTCTGCGCACACCACGGTAGGTTTTAATAACTATGATGTTGGCTCAATTGATGTCAGTGGATTATTTATATTAGTTATATTAATGATTATCGGCGCTTCTCCTGCTGGAACAGGTGGAGGAATAAAAACTACTTCTATCACAGCCTTAATAGCTGCCTTATTATCGGTGCTTCAGCGGAAAAAGCAGATTACGCTTTTTGACAAGATTATACCTGCTACGAATATTTACTTAGCAGTATCATCTGCCATTTTCTATTCCTTTATTCTTATTCTGGGTACATGGGCTGTGTTGTTAGTAGATGGTCAAAATTTTGGTTTTGAACAAATTTTGTTTGAGATTACTTCTGCTTTGAGCACTGTGGGGATGTCAACTGGTATTACAGGAGATTTATCCGATATGAGCAAACTGATAATTTCCTTGCTGATGTTTCTAGGTCGCTTAGGTGTACTGACGGTAGGGTTCGCTATTATTTCTAAGGCTCCTTTGTTACGAATTAAGCCGAAAATTGAGGATATTGCAATATGAATTTGAATAAAAAATATAACATGGATAAGCTGTTACTTGTATTATCAATCGGGCTGTTGATATGTATTTTCTCTTGCGAAGGTCCTGACCCCAATTTAGATAGGCAAGGGGAAGATGAATTAAAAGCATTAGAAACAGTACGACCTATAAAAAAATCGGAGCAAAACTTTCAGGATATTGTGTACATCCCCATATATTCCGATATATATGTAGATCAAGCCAATCAAAAAGCGCTATTAGCAGCGACTTTAAGTATAAGAAATACGAGTTTTACAGATTCACTTTTTATTTCTAAGATAGACTATTTTAATACAGCAGGAACTTTAGTCAGAAGTTATGTGGAGAATCTAATCAATCTGCCACCTATGGCAACCGTCAACTACGTTATAGAAAAGGATGATGATACTGGAGGGACAGGTGCAAACTTTATCGTGGAATTTAGCGCAAGAAACGCTGACATAAAACCCTTGATTCAGGCGATCATGATTGGTCATACTGGCAACAAAGGATTTGCATTTTCTACAGATGGCTATTCGATAATGGCTAAGGAATAGACTGTAGGATTGGTTGAGTCTCTCAGAAATAGAAAGGCTAATTTGATCTTTCAAGTTGGAATTTAGGATGTTCAGAAGTAAGAGAAGAACCCCCAGAGAGCTTGTGCCGATTTTCTTCGGTAGGGTGGTAATACTATAGCCCAGGGTGGCAACCCAGGGAATTAATGTGGTAAGAACCAATTTGGCGTGATTTTCTTTAAAAATCATGACAAATTGAGTCTAAGAATCACCCCGTTTTTAAAGCAATATTATTAAATACGGTGCAATCATTTAGAGATGATCATACTTGGAAAGTTATAAATCAAGCAATTATGGTATTCTCGAATATCCCTAGTTTAGCGGGTGGTTATCTTTGATTTGGAAATGCAGTATCAATGAACCTCTTTGTTTGCATTTGAATTATTCTCTTGTGCAATTCTTTTTTATTTGGCAAATAGGCCCGTAGCTCGCTAGATGTGAATAAGGCTACTATAGCACCAATCAATTGATTTTTTAAATCTAGATTGGTTTGGACAAATTTTACTATTGTTTTTTCATACTGTTCTTTTGTAAAGGATGCAAGGCGCTCATTGTCGTAATGTCTATGACTCTTCAGCATGTGCAATGTCAGCTCATGCTGAAGTTTTAGGATAGGGCGTAAAGTATTATTTTGAAACAGTTCTAAAGATTTTGTGTCAACATTATCCAAATTTATAATTGGTCTCAGGCTGAGTATGATATGGTCTCTATTCATAATATAATGAACAGCAAACGGGCTAAAAAGATTATGCTTACCTTAAATTGATACTGCACTAGCCTATGCAATGTTGTTTTTTCCAATCGATATTTTATCTTACATTTATAAGTAAAAAACATCATCATGATTCAAATTCAAATGTATGGAGCCGATTGGTGCCCTGATTGTAGAAGAGCAAAGTCTTTTTTAAATGATAACAATATTATTTATGATTTTATAGATGTAGACTTAGATGAAGAGGCGACTAAAAGAGTAGAGTCTATCAATAATGGTAAGCGAATTATTCCCACAGTTATCATCAATGGAAAATCTTATACCAATCCCACTAATGCAGAATTAGCTTCGGTTTTAGGAATAAATGAGGAGTATCGTATAGTAGTTTACGGAGCAGATTGGTGCCCAGATTGTAGAAAGTCTAAGGCATTTTTGCAAGATAACAAAATCAACTTTCAATATATTGTAATAGATGAGAATGAGTGGGCAATACCCATAATCACTAAGATGAACAATGGGAAAAGGCGAATCCCGACCATTGTTATCAACGATGAAACTATCCTAGTAGAACCAGAAAATGAGGAGCTGCGCCAAGCACTAAAGCTAGACGAAGTAAAAGAAGAGAGGGTTTTTGACACGGTTATCATAGGAGGCGGAGCTGCGGGACTTACTACTTCTATATATGCCCAAAGAGATCGATTTGATACCCTCATCTTGGAAAAGAAGACCATAGGGGGAAATGCATTTCTTACTCAAAAAATTGAAAATTATCCTGGGTTCACCTCTATCTCTGGCCCGGATTTAATGGATAAAATGGAAGAACAAGCTAAGACTTATGGGGCTACTATAAAGACAGGAGAAGACGTTGTATCTATTGAAAAAGAAAAGGATCTATTTGTAATCAAAACCAAGACTCATGAATATCAAGGAAAAACGATAGTGCTCTCTACAGGATCAACTTATCGACAGTTGGGTATACCAGGAGAATCGGAGTTAATAGGATCTGGGGTACACTTCTGCGCTACTTGCGATGGAGCTTTTTATCGAGATAAAGATATCATTGTGATTGGGGGTGGTAACTCAGCCTTAGAGGAAGGAATCTTTTTGGCTGGCTTTTGTAAGAGTGTAAAAATAGTACACATACAAAATAAATTTACAGCTAGTGAGACCTACACTGAAAAATTAAAAACGGTCAAAAATATCACTACATTTATGAATAAGAAGTCTCTAGAATTCATTGCAGATGGAAAAGGGCAATTCGAGGGGCTAAAAGTAGAAGATAATGAAACGCAAGAGCAAGAGATATTAAAGGCGGACGGCGTTTTTGTTTTCATCGGCTTAATTCCAAATACAGAACCTTTCGAAAATTTAATTGAATTGAATGATCGAGGTTTCATAAAGACTACTGGGCTTGGGCAGACTTCTTATAGTGGCATATTTGCGGCGGGAGACTGCAGAGAAGGGGCCATTGCTCAGGTGGCTGCAGCGACTGGCGAAGGAGTATTAGCAAGCTATGGCATAAAAGATTATCTAAAATAAATGCCAAGGTTCAAACATTTGTTGTAATCGACTCATTGTTTCGATTTTGTTTTTTCGGACAAGCGATGAGGAGTAGTGGTCGATTTTTATCGACCAGTCCGTGCCTCGACAGGAGGGTGGCTGGGGACTGAGCGAACAGCGAACTACGTATCGTAGCGACCCCTGTGGATATAATGGCGCTTTTGGACGCCATTTATATCCACAGGGGATGGCCCATCATACAGCAGCCTATACAAGTCTGTCCGACTTACTCTCATTTTCAATCTATTGCGCTAAACTTTGATATGTAGATACATTGTAATATGTTTGCAAGAGGGCAAGTTATTTGCATTAGAAATAGTTACCTGAACACAGTGGAGGTATTATATATTTTGTTAATATATAATACGTGCGTAACTAACATCATAGAAATAGACAATGGCATCAAAAAATAAGTACGTTTGTATACATGGGCATTTTTATCAACCACCAAGAGAGAATGCATGGCTGGATGAGATAGAAATACAAGAATCTGCATACCCATTTCATGATTGGAATGAACGGATCAACTTTGAATGTTATGCGCCAAATACCTCGGCGCGTATCCTTGACCACAACGGGCTTATTCACAAAATCATAAATAATTATACCTATCTAAGCTACAACTTTGGGCCGACACTGCTCAGCTGGATGGAGCGAACGGATAAGGAAACTTATAATGCTATTCTAGAGTCAGATAAGATCAGCAAAACTAGATTTGGTGGCCATGGGTCTGCTATTGCGCAGGCGCACAGTCACCTCATCCTACCGCTTGCTAATCATAGAGATAAAGTAACGCAGGTGAAGTGGGGCTTGAGGGATTTTGAATATCGATATGGTAGAAAATCTGAGGGAATATGGTTGGCGGAAACAGCAGTTGATACGGCGACCCTAGAAGTACTAGCTGAGGAGGGGCTGAAGTATACTATCCTTGCACCCAGACAAATGAAGGCATTCAGAAAGATCGGAGCGGAGCACTGGACGAGCGCGAATAACGGGTATGATACGCGTAGACCCTATATCGTGAACTTGCCATCCGGTAGATCTATTGCCTTGTTTTTTTATGACGGGCAGATCGCGCAGGATGTAGCGTTCAAGGGTTTGCTCAATGATGGAAATCGATTTGCAGATCACATCACCAATTCTTTTGATCATAATAATGATGAACCACAGCTAGTGCACATCGCCACGGATGGGGAGACCTATGGTCATCATCATCGCCACGGAGAGATGGCGCTGGCCTCTTGTCTACATAAGATAGACACGGGCGATGCTGCTACCTTGACGAACTATGGAGAGTACTTAGAGAAGTTTCCGCCTACATGGGAAGCTCAGATTCATGACAACTCTAGTTGGAGTTGTGTGCACGGAGTGGAGAGATGGAAGTCTAACTGTGGCTGCAATAGCGGACGCCCAGGTTGGCATCAGGAGTGGCGTGGTCCATTGAGAAATGGACTAGATTGGTTGCGCGATTATTTGGAGAGCTTGTATGAAAGAGAGGCAGGTGTATATCTCAAAGACCCTTGGGTAGCACGAGACGAGTATATTGATATTCTGATCAAGAGAGACCAAAATACTATCAATGAATTTATGTCAAAGCATGCGACTAAGACATTGGATGATGCTGAGTTGACGGTGACGATCCGACTTTTGGAATTGCAAAAATTTGCGATGTATATGTACACGAGTTGTGGTTGGTTCTTTGATGAAATATCTGGAATAGAGACGAATCAAATCCTACAGTATGCACTACGCGCTATGCAATATGTACGGTATTTCACAGACGAAGATGTAATGAGTATTTTCAGTAGCTACATGGAAAAAGCACCTTCCAATGTGTTTGAGAATGGGGGCGTATCTTATAATAAGAATGTGGTCCCAAGTGCTGTGAATCTTGAAAGAGTCGCTATGCACTTCGCAGTGGCCTCAGTGTTTGACAATCACGGCAATGATGCAGAGATTTATCGCTTTCGATCTATCATGGAAGACTATCAAATCCGAGAGGCAGGTAATCAGCGCTTAGCGGTAGGAAAGATAAAAATACGATCTAAGGTAACTTACAGGGAAAAGAGCTTCAAATTTGTCGTGGTGTACCTTGGGCAACAAAATATCATTGGAAATATCGGGCAGGATATGTCTGAGACTAACTATGCTGAGCTAAAGGAGAGTGTGCTTTCTTCTTTTGATTCTACTAATCTAGGCGAAGTACTTTCGCATATGCAGAAGTATTTTGCAGACCATAACTTTACCATTTGGCATCTCTTTAAAGATGAGAAGCGTAAGATTTTAGATAAAATCAGCGCGAAAAGTCTAGAAAATATAGAGAACTCATTTAGAGAAATATACAATGATAACTACCAGCTCATGTCTGGTATGGCCTTGAGTAATATACCGATACCAAATGCATTTACAAGTGCGACGGAATTCATTTTGAACACGGAGATTCATGCCTTTTTTAGCCAGGAAGTCTTAGACATAACTCGTCTGCGTCACCTAAGTGCAGAGTTTGAAAAATGGAATTTGAAGCTCAACAATGAACAGTCCTTTAAATACACTGCCAGTGAGCGTATTTTCTATGAGGTGCGTAAGCTAGCGCTTTCAGATTTCTCTATCGACCAGTTGGTCTTACTCAATGACATCTTTAATTTGCTTAAGAAGCTGAATGTATCTCTAGACATCTGGAAATCGCAAAACCTATACTTTGGTATGCTACAAGGTTATAAGAAAAGTGAGTGGGTATTCGCCAATAAAGAATGGGAAGGTCAATTCCAGCAGTTAGGCCATCATTTGGGGGTTAAGCTGTGAAGTAGGAATTAGGAATTAGCGAGGCCTGATTTTACATTTGTATCACATGCCTAATGATCTTTTTGATAATACTTTGGGCGTCTCCCGATGAAAAATCGGGCCGGGCTATTCCGGGGTACGCTATCGCTCCCGTCCTTTGCCTGCGCACTAAGCTAGGCACGGACATCCCGACGCAGGTCGGGATCCCTCTCTATCCCTGACGCTTTTTTGAAGAAGGTGTTAG
>CAKZVJ010000092.1 GCA_937923345.1 uncultured Saprospiraceae bacterium | reverse complement strand
TTGGCGATATTTTTCATTTTCTCAATCCACTGATGCTCAGGCATCACTGAATTTCGAGAATAAAAAATCTCATCCAAAATAGTTCATTTTTTGCAATCCGCTACCTTCCGGAGTGGACTCACCATTTATAATTTATAATTGAAAAAAAAAGGCCATCTCAAACGAGACAGCCTTTTTTTAATTGTCAATGTTCAATTAACAATGTGCAATAAAAAATTGATTACTGCACATTGAAAACTGCTAATAACTCATAACTTCTGAACGAGTGCGAGTTGAATTCATCATAACTCATAACCGAACAAGTAAGAACAGAATTCTTAATTCATCATTCACCATTCCTAATTAACTTACGCTTTATCATCCACCTCTTCGAACTCAACGTCTTGAACGTCGTCGCTCTCCGCGTTTCCTTCTGCAGAAGCTTGATCACCTGCTCCAGCGTCCGCGCCCCCTTCAGCACCCGCGCCCGCTTCTTGCTGCGCTGCGTACAGGTCTTGACTAGCTGCCGTCCAAGCTGCGTTCAACTCTTCCATAGCAGTATCTACTGCGGCTACGTCATCTGACTTGTGCGCTTCTTTCAACTTAGCGACACCATCTTCGATAGCTTTCTTCTTATCTTCAGGAATCTTTTCACCAAATTCTTTCATCTGCTTTTCCGTTTGGAAAATTAGTGAATCGGCACTGTTCATCTTATCTACTTTCTCTCTAGCAGCCTTATCAGAATCTGCATTGGCTGCCGCCTCTGCCTTCATCTTTTCGATCTCTTCTTTAGACAAACCGGTAGAAGCCTCGATACGGATATTTTGTTCCTTGCCTGTTCCTTTATCTTTTGCAGATACGTTCAAGACTCCGTTAGCATCCATGTCGAAAGTAACTTCTATCTGTGGCATCCCTCTTGGCGCTGGTGGTATCCCGTCTAGGATAAATCTACCTACTGCACGGTTATCTTTTGCCATAGGACGCTCCCCCTGTAGGATGTGTATCTCTACCGATGGCTGGTTGTCTGCTGCTGTTGAATATACTTTAGATTTCTTAGTAGGAATCGTAGAGTTAGACTCAATCACTACATCGTACACTCCACCCATAGTTTCGATACCCATAGATAATGGAGTAACATCTAAAAGTAATACATCCTTTACATCACCAGAAAGTACTCCTCCTTGAATCGCTGCACCAATCGCAACCACCTCATCTGGGTTAACTCCTTTATTAGGCTTCTTACCGAAGAATTTTTCTACTGCATTCTGAATAGCTGGGATTCTTGTAGAACCACCGACTAAGATAATTTCGTCTATTTCGTTCTTGTCTAGACCTGCATCAGTTAATGCATCTTGGCAAGGCTTTAATGTTCTGGTGATCAAGTCATCCGCCATTTGCTCAAATTGAGATCTTGACATCTTTACTGTTAAGTGCTTTGGCACTCCATCGACAGCAGTGATATATGGAAGCGTGATTTCTGTTTCCGTACCAGCTGACAATTCTATCTTCGCTTTCTCTGCCGCTTCTTTTAGACGCTGTAAAGCCATTGGATCTTTAGTAAGGTCAATCGCTTCTTGCTTTTTGAAAGTCTCTGCAAGGTGATCAATGATTACTTGATCAAAGTCATCTCCACCCAAGTGTGTGTCCCCATTGGTAGACTTCACCTCAAATACACCGTCACCCAACTCTAAGATAGAGATATCAAATGTACCTCCCCCTAAATCGAAAACAGCAATGGTGCTATCAGAATTTTGCTTATCTAAACCGTAAGCCAAAGCTGCAGCAGTAGGCTCATTGATAATACGCTTTACCGTAAGGCCTGCAATTTCACCCGCTTCAATAGTAGACTGTCTTTGAGAATCATTGAAGTAGGCAGGTACAGTAATAACTGCTTCTGTAACTTCTGTTCCTAAAAAGTCTTCTGCTACCTTCTTCATCTTTTGAAGAATCATCGCAGATATTTCTTGCGGAGAATATTTTCTTCCGTCGATCTCAACTCTTGCCGTATCGTTTTCTCCTTTAATCACTTTGTATGGCATTCGTCCAATCTCCGTTTTTACTTCAGAGAAACGTGAACCCATAAATCTCTTTACAGAGGCTACTGTTCCAGTAGGGTTAGTTATAGCTTGACGTTTAGCAGGATCCCCTACTTTACGCTCGCCACTATCCATAAAAGCAACAATAGATGGGGTAGTTCTTTTTCCTTCATCATTTGGAATGACTACCGGCTCATTACCCTCCATTACAGAGACGCATGAGTTTGTTGTACCTAAGTCAATACCTATAATTTTACCCATTTTACTTAAATTTTATATTTGTTTAATTTTGTTTTGCACTTTTTCTGCATGCTTACATTACGATATATGTCAATGTATGTGCCAACGGATTTTAGCTGCCATAAACGGTAAAAGTGCCAGTTTCTAGGCTTTTTTAGCTGACTTTCAGTCAAAATTATAACTGACAAACTGTCAAAGCGGCATATTTACGAATAATGTCATAAAATTGGAAAAACATGGGAATACCCATTTTTTTAGCGAAATTGCGCTATTCTTAAAAACCATATAAATGAGAAGAAGTATTTTACTATTCACCTTGTTTTCGGTCTTATTACTCGCATGTAGCGGAGATGTCAAGACTGGACAAACTAAACCTACAGAATCAAATACTGGAGGCAATGCAAAAATGTCTGTGAGTCAAGCAACATTGCAAAAAGCTATGGATGTTGGAAGAATTCCTACTTCTATCAACGTCAATTTTCAAAGTGGGTATTGGCATATAGCGAGTGCATTCAATGCAGACTCCATTGGCAACTTCCGTCCCTACGAAGGCATCTGGATAGATTTTAAAGAAAATAATGAATTTGTTTGGGGGATAAAAGAAGAAGCCAAAGAAATGGGCGCATGGGGTTGGGATGAACCCAATCAATATTTATATTTTTATTCTGATTCTAGCCAAGAATTTTTCATGGGAGAATGGGAGGCTAAAAATAATGGGGATGTTGTTATTTGTGTAGGAAGCACGCCCAACAATCCTAGATCAACGCAATATAAACTGGTTAGACGCCACGAAAAAGTAATCACGGAATGAAGAAACTAGCAATACTATTTTTAGCATGGAGTACCTTATACTTTGGGGCTTGCACAAATGGGGCAGCCAGCAAGGATGGAAGTGCCCAAACCGAAGAGCAACAAGTCTCTGACAACGCGAACAAGCCTAATGGGAATGACTTACTCGCTCCGCCGGCATGGGCAGCAGATGCTACCATATATGAAGTCAATTTACGTCAGTACACTGAGGAAGCTACTTTCAAGTCTTTCTTACCGCATATACCCAGACTAAAAGACATGGGAATTGACATCCTTTGGTTTATGCCGATTTATCCTATCAGTAAGGAAAAAAGAAAAGGGGAACTAGGAAGTTACTACGCAGTACAAGACTATACTGCAGTCAATGAAGAAGAGCATGGCAGCTTAGCGGATTTTAAAGAGATGGTGCGAGAAATCCATAGAGCGGACATGAAGATTATTTTGGACTTTGTACCTAATCATACAGGCTGGGATCACGCTTGGATCACAGAACATCCAGAGTATTATACCAGAAATGATAAAGGGGAAATCATTGACCCAATAGAACCTGCTACTGGTAAATCATGGGGCTGGACAGATGTCGCCGATTTGGACTACAGCAACATGGATATGAGAAAAGCGATGATAGCAGAAATGAAATGGTGGTTGACGGATTGCGATATAGATGGTTTTAGAATGGATGTTGCCCATGGTGTCCCTACAGATTTTTGGGATGTATGTGTTAAGGAACTGATGCAAACCAAAAAGGTATTTATGCTCGCCGAATCTGAAGTGCATCACTTAAGAAATGTGTCAGGTTTTGCAGCGGATTATGGATGGGAATTTCATCACTTAATGAACGCAATCGCCGAAGGAACCAAACATGCTAGCGATATCGAACCTTGGTTTAAGGAGAATAGAAAACAATATTCTAAGGGATATCATATCCACTTTACTTCTAATCATGATGAGAATAGTTGGAATGGTACCGAATTTGAGCGTATGGGCGAGGGGCACAAAGCCTTTGCTATCTTGTCCGCTACCCTAGATGGTATGCCATTGGTGTATAGTGGTCAAGAAGAGCCCATCAAGAAGCGATTAGAATTCTTTAAGAAAGATCCGATTGAATTTAAGAACTATAATTATGCTGATTTCTATCGAGAGTTGTTGTCATTGAAAAAGAAAAACAAGGCCCTGCGAAACGGTAAGGCTGGTGGAGAGGCTGTCTTTTTGAATACTAATAATCAAGACGTTGTTGCCTACAGCCGAGAAAAGGATGGAGATATGATTTTTACCATTATTAATCTCAGTCCCCGACAACAAACTATCGAGCTGAGCACCACAGGCTTGGAAGGGGCTTTTAATAATGTCTTTGGTAGCAGTACCACAAGTATTGATAGCAATTCCAAGTTTGATTTAAAGCCTTGGGATTACTTAGTATTGGATAAGGTCAATTGACGAATCAATGCTTGGTCAACACATATTAAATCGCTGTCATCCAATATGTTAACACCCCTGATGAATCAATACTTGGTCAACATATATTAAATTACTGTCTTCCAGCATGTTAACGCTGGGGCAAGTGATTTTGTGAGAACGGGTAGGCTAGGAATTCCTAAAACAGCTGTGTAGATTTTTCAAATTTTTCCCACTTAGCTAATCCGCATTTTACTAATCATTTTTGTGCTTTCTACGATCAATGTATTGGTCTCTTCATTGAAGGTACACTTCGATTTTTTTCCATCCACAATCAGTACTTTAGGCTCAAATTCTAAGCCTATGATTTCGAACTTGTAAGACTTGTACGGCATTTTGAAGTTCCCTTGCGAAGTCACGATGCAGTCGAAAGCTTCCTTGTTCCCAACGAATTCAAAGAGCATTTTTTTGTATTTATCCTTGAGATGCTTATAGCCCTCACCCGCATCTTCGTAGTGATATCCTATACTTAAATCATCTGAGGTGAAAATTTTAAATGTAATTTCATTCAGCTTTTCTTTCGTATGCTGTCTGACTGGATGAAATGGAATAATACTTCCTTCTCTTGCAAAAACAGGGATGTTGTCCTCTTGTAGTTTAATAACTACTTTATTTTTGTTATAAGTAGGTTCGTAGGTATGGAAATTATACCAGTTGCCCTTTGGTAAATTGATGGTTTGGGTACGAGCCTTCTTACGTATGACAGGTGACACCAACAAGTCTCTACCAAACATGAAATCTCTTTCCTCATTCACAAATCGCTTGTCATCTTGATTTTCAAAAATCATACTTCTGGTCATAGGTGTACCATAGCTGATATGCTGCTCAAATGTAGTATAGATGTAAGGGAGCAGTTGATATCTGAACTCGATCGCCTTACGATTTAGTTTTTCAGCTTTTTCTCCAAAGGTCCAAGGCTCCTGATCTAGCCTATTCGTCTTTTCCAACTCTTCCATCGCTTCATCAACGCCAGCTGATCCATCTTCTCTATTCCCAATGGAATGTATTCTATAGAAAGGATGAAAGACGGCTAGCTGCAACCATCTCGTAATCAACTCTGGCTCAGGTTGATCTACAAAGCCTCCAATATCAGATCCAGCGAAAGAGAAGCCTGATACGCTAAGTCTCTGCACCTGTGTATTTGACAATTGAAGATGCTCCCAGTTCGCTATATTATCTCCCGTCCATACCGAAGAATATCTTTGCCCTCCACTATAGGTTGCTCTAGTCAATACAAAGGGACGCTTCTTTTTATTTAGTTTCTTGAGACCCTTTTGAGTAGCATTGGTCATCTGCATGCCGTAGATGTTATGCGCTCTTCTATGATTGCCCCCTTGGCCTTCATAGTGATGCAGTACTTCATCGGGGAAAGTGCATGACTTCACCTTGAATACTGCCGGCTCATTCATATCATTCCAGAATCCGCTTACCCCTGTTTTGGTGTACAGTTCTTTATACAGTTGTCCAAACCAATCTCGGACTTCCTTTTTAGTAAAATCAGGGAATACACAGTTATCTGGCCATACAGGACCAACCATTAGTCTACCGTCCGTGCGACGGCAAAAGAAGCCCTTCTTCAAGCCTTCATCATATACAAAATATCCTTTCTCCGCCTTGATGCCTGGATCTATCATGACCACTGTATCAAACCCTTTCTTATCCAATTTCTTTATGGCCTTTTTGAGAGTTGGAAAGAACTTTTTATTTACAGTGAAACATCTAAATCCATCCATATAATCTATATCCAAATAGATAGAATCGCACGGTATTTTTCGCTTCCTGAATTCTTCAGCTACTTTTATAAATCTGTGCTCTGGATAGTAGCTCCATCGGCACTGGTGAAAACCCAAGGCCCACATAGGAGGTAATTCAGGAACACCAGTTAAGTTGGCATATTGTTCTGCTACAGAAGTTAAAGCAGGACCGTAAATAAAGTAATAATTGATTTCTCCACCTTCCGCTACGTAGCTTACTTCTGATTTATTTTTTAAGGCAAAGTCAAAATGACTTCTAAAAGAATTATCGTGAAAAATACCGTACCCAACTCCTTGCCTGAGACCGTAATAAAATGGAATAGTCTTATAAAGTGGATCAGTTTTCGTCCCATAGGCGAAAGCATCAGTATTCCAGTTATTTACTTTTTGACCACGAAGTTGAAGGCTACAAGATTTGTCCCCTAGGCCAAAAAAGGCTTCTGAGCCAATTGATTTTTTTCTTAGCTCCGTATGGATAAATCCCTTATGAATAGTGGATCTAAACTTAGGAGGAGCAGCATCCTGATTGATCAATTTATTGTCTTGATCATAGAATGATATACTCATATCTTTTTTAGATACTTTGCAACTTAGCAATTGACTAATATATTGATAGGAAGTACTATTTTCTTTGCTTTCGATTTTTTGCTTCGAGGACTTAAATCTCTTATCAATAGCATAGGAAAAATCCTCTTGCAAAGCTTGATAGGCATATCTGACTCTTACCATAGTTTCTGTAAGGAACTCAATCTTAAGCTGCACATCATTTTCGCTTTGCAGCAATATGGCGCTTCCTTTGTGCTTGGCAGACTTGATCTTATTGGGAGACACGTCTGTGTATACATCCTTGAATCTTTGATGGTTGCCTACATTTTCAACGTTTACCAAGTCTGGTTCTACAGGGGCTACCTTCTTACTTCTCTTTGCCATAAAGCCTTTTTATTTAATATACGCTCTCAAACGATATTCTTGAGCATTAGTTAATTTTTGATCTAGCAAAATAGTAGATATCTAGCTTATATCATTGATATATAGCACATTACTTATGACAAATATTAACGCTGTAAGCACATTTATTAAATATCTTATTGATATTCAATTGTTTAATGAGTAGCTTTGCGTTTTTTTACTCAAATATTTTAAACATGAATACACGATTAGCGCCAAAACTATTAGCGGCACTTTTAATTTTATCTTTTACAGTTTTCTTTACTTCTTGTGGTGAAGACGACCCTACGAATGCATCTACCAATTCAGATCTTCAAGGTGATTGGGTAGCAACTTCTTTTGTCGTTTCTGGATCGGAAACAATTGGTACCTTAAATTCTAGCTTGACTTTATCCTTTGCATCCAATGGAGAAGCATCTGGCACGATGCAGGGAACAATCACCGATATTAATGGAGGTAGTTCAGCCACTGCCTTTAGCTATGATGTACTTGACAATGGCGATAGAATAAGAATCGGTCCAGATACTTTAGATATGAGTGCTTCGTCCTCAAATCTAAGTTTAGAGGGCAGACTCTTTGGATTCCAATCAACCGTTATTGCTAATAAGTAATCTAAGATAACAAACGGATACCCTGTCAACCAAAAAGTCCTTGCTGAATTTCAGCAAGGACTTTTTTGATTTTGATTATTCAACTTCTACTTTATCTTTTGAATTACTTCTGTTTTATAGTCATCTATTTGGAGAAATAAATTACCCGCAGGTAGGGAACGTAAATCAATAGTTATATTTTGCTCGAAACTCCATTTGTCCAAAATAAGACTGCCATTCATGCTGAATAATTGAACTCTAGTCTCGCCTTGATTTTCATTGATTCGTATATTCAAAAAATCTTTCGCCGGATTTGGGAAGTAGCTAATTGAAGACGGCAGGGTGGATAAAGTAGAGGTAGCTGTATCATTATTGGCGCCTTGACTATGCTCTTTGATACGAAAATTTCCAGTACCATTCGGATCTCTTGCGTAAGCTTGATCACCATCTAGTTCTGGCAGATCTACTTGATCAATCATAGCACCATTTGGATCAGTAAGAAATATACTTTCTCCTAAAGAAGATAGTCTGAATTGGGCATGCAAAGGGCCCTGCTCTTGATCATCATCCGCCCAAATAATGAGATATCCATTTTCGACAATAAGCGTTCCTTCAGGCAGAACAAATTTTCCTAGTGCATCAATATCATCAGACAAGCCATAACCAGATAAATCCATTGGTATATCAAGATTATTGTACAGTTCTATCCAATCATCAAAATCCCCGGATTCATCCGCAACAGCTGTATCATTATCTGACATGGCTTCATTGATTACAACTGTAAAGTTGTTTTGAGCTACCACAACTTTGAAGGTAGCTGCAACAAGTAATAGTAGAGTAGTTATTTTTAAGCTCATAAACTGAATTATTTATATTTTGACTCAAGGTCTAAATTTTTTTTGATATCAGGTGGATATTAGATGGCACAATTCAGATTCTGTCAAGTATCCTCCAATAAAAATTCTCCTTTGACTAACCAAGATATACCAAAGGCCCATAACATGATCGTTTCCAACCAAAATATAGGTCTTAACCCGACCAAACTTGGAATATGTTCTTTCAAGATAGCAGTATACATCCCGATAGTAATAAGACAAAAGATCATAACTGTCCCGCATATTTTGTACACCTTATTTCGCCTCAGTTTTTGAGGAGTAGGCCTTGGGCTACCTTTGGTGAATTGTACAATAGAAACGTAAGCTGAAGTCGCGAAAAAAACAAAGGCTGCTAAAAAGTGCAGGCTGCTAATGATGCTGTTGGCTACTATTTCATTGACACATGTACTCAATGGTGGATCTACAGAAGTGGGTAGAAAAGCAACCCCTAAGCTCGATAGCCCGCACAAACCGCTAAGTATGCGATCACCACGATCATAGCCTTTGTAGCTAAAAAGATAGAAAGATACAGCACACAAAATACCTACAAAGGCATTACGCATCACCGTGTAGTAATAAGCACTAATGCTGCCTTGAATTTGTTCACAGTTATCTAATAGAAAAGAGCCAAACAGCAAGACCAATGGCAAGGAGATTCCTAATACACCAATAGCTTTCCGAATGCTCAAGAACGAAATTATAAGTTGCTCGCTTGCTTTAGCGCTTTTTGATGCAGCCATAGATGTCATTGATTAACACCCAAATGTAAAAAGAATTCTGATGCAGGTAAAATTCCGACGCACTCTATCCTAGTAAATGTGAAAGCTCGCCACCAGGCTGCATCATCATGTCTACCTTGTCCGCCACCTCAGCATCGCGCACGAGTGGGGGAGCATGATGTGGTTTTATTCTTGCATCTATGATCAAGGATCCTCGACAGCCCCAGTGTTTATGCTCCACAAATGAATGCACACCATGGATATCATGTGATGGATTGGCGCGTGTGAAAGTAGCCCATAGAAAGTTATTCAGCGTAGCCCCTAAAAAAGCACTGTCTTCCGTCATGATAACCATGGGATATTTTTCTGGGTCGATTTTTTGAAGCGCATCCCCCAATCGACTGACCTCTTCTTGGTAGGTGTCTGGAGCATATTCAGGACAACTGATAGCCAATATGCCGGGGCCGATCATAGTTGGTTTACTAAAGGAAGCTGGCAGATGCAGATTATCTGGTATAACAGTGGATAAAGTCCTTCTTTTGTCCCCAACCGCTGCGATGATGACTTTACTACCTGCATTCCAATCCGTACCAGAATAATCAAGCGTATCCATTGTCGTCTTAGTCTGGAAGTGCAAATCTCTAGTCCAATCCACTCTCTCTAATATATGCGTAAAGAAGTCCGCAATATCATGGCAGTGCAAGCCTGGATTATCAGCATGATTTGCAATAATTAAAAACTTGGCCAAGGATGTTTGCCCACTACCTATGATGCGATTCGCCTGGGTAAGCACCTCTTCTGGCTTTTTATCCCTGAATGGCATGTATCGTTCACTACCTATAGCCAGCAACAGCGGATGCACTCCCGCAGCATCCACAGCATGTATTTCTTTGACTCCAGGAAACTCTTGTTGCAATAAAGGAGTCACCAATTTGTGAATCAAATATCCAAAACTACTATCTTCTTGCGGTGGTCTTCCTACTATGGTGAAATGCCAAAGTGGATCCTTCCTATGATACACTTTTCTTACGTCCATTACAGGAAAGTCATGCTGCAAACTATAATAACCTAGATGATCTCCAAACGGCCCCTCTGGCTTTTTTTCCTTTTTTCGAATCACTCCTGTTATGCAAAAATCCGCATCCGCACTCAGCACATTTCCGTCTTCATATAGATACCTAAACCGCCGCCCCCCGAGCATACCTGCAAAGGTCAGTTCACTCAAGCCCTCTGGCATCGGCATGATAGCCGCAAAGGCATGCGATGGCAAACCGCCCACAAAAACGGAAGCGTGAAATTCGTCCTCCAACGCATTATACTGCGTGTGATGCACCCCTATACCTCGATGTATTTGGTAGTGCAAACCTATCTCTTTGTTGGTTTCATACTCATTGCCCGTCAACTGTATTCGATACATTCCCAGGTTCGATTCCATGATATTTTTGGATCTTGGCGGCATTGTCATGACCTGAGGAAGCGTTACAAATCCTCCACCATCCATAGGCCAAGAAATTACTTGCGGCAGTTTATCAATCGTCGTTTCTCCATACTTCACTGGAGGAGAAAAAAACTGCTTACGAGGTAGCGCCTTTAGAGCAGTGAATGGAGCCGAAAGGTAGTGCAATGGCCGTTTCAAAAAGTTCGTAGGATCCGCTTTTAATTCTATAACTTTCTTAGTTTTTCCGATTGTATTTCTGAAGATGAAATCAGTACGAGCCTCCGTTCCATAGATATTACTGATCGCTTGAAACGGGCTTCCTTTCACACGCTCAAATAATAAGGCAGGACCCTTTGCATCATAAACCCTTCGATGTATCTCACCCATCTCCAGATTAGCGTCCACCTCTTTCGAGATCCGCTTGAGATGACCATTTTTTTCTAAATCATTAGCGCAATCGCGCATACTCCTATACTTCATATTCAGGTTTGACAGACGCAAATATAACATCAATTCGCCCATAGAGTTGAGTGCATTCGCTTAAACTTTATATGCATTATTTCTGGCACTGAGACGATCTGGGGCCTACTCCCGACATTATCAAGTAGCCTCAAGGGCTACAAGATAATTGTCGGGAGTCGTTACGATACAGAGCTCGCGTCAAGCGCTCGGCCACTTGCAGCCCTGCGCAAAGGCCAACGCCGCTGCAAGCGTCTGCCCCTATCGGGTCACTCTTCCTCATCACTAGTCCAAAAAAAGAACATTATTAAAATTTTACTAACTACTCGTTTGTTGTATAGTACAATTTAAATATCCCAATTTATTGGAATACAATATTGAGAAAATGATTAGATATCAGGGTTCTACATAAGAATTTTTGATTGTAAATAAGAGTAAAATTATTTAACTAGAATAAATATCGACCTTTAAAGATTTAGTGTTGTAAGCGTTAAGAAAAGTCGTCAGAAGGCTTACCTGTTTGAGTCAAACGTATGGCCATGTAGTTGAACAAGCATTCCGTTATTACTTACAATTAGGAGTGGAAAAGCATCTATAACGAGTTTTAAGCCTTCAGACTTTTTAGCTTCCATAAGCGTTAAGAATCTTTACAGTCGAGAGGTTTTTGGTTCTTTTTTACGGGAAAAAAGAACGTGAAAGAAAAGCAGGCAAGAATAAAATATTAGAATAAAACTTCATGTTGAAATTGTAAACTTGAAATGATAAATACTAAATATCGAAATTGAAACTAAGCTAATTAACATAGTACATTATCTGAATTAATAAGGTGAAGAATGGAGACAGTGGTAAACGAGACATTAAAATTTTATAGTCCAGTATGATGATAGTCACTTTAAAATTATTTATACATTTGACCACTTGTATTAGAGGGGAGGTGAAAACTGCTTTATTACAACCTAAACTATTTTTCGCAATCATTGTAGATACAGTATAAGATTCAATATGACCGAAGGAATATTTCATATCAAAGACCAGCCGCTCATCATTGCAGGTCCTTGTAGCGCAGAAACAGAAGAGCAAGTTTTAGAAACAGCTAGTCGTTTGCAAAAGACAGGAAAGGTAGATTTGCTGAGAGCAGGAATATGGAAGCCAAGGACCAGTCCTGGTTCTTTTGAAGGGGTTGGAGCCAAAGGATTGCCCTGGCTAGTTGAGGCTAAAAAACAAACGGGTATTCCGACTACTGTAGAGGTCGCAAATGCCAAGCACGTAGATTTGTGTCTAAGCTTTGACATTGACGTTTTATGGATTGGTGCGCGTACTACCGTAAATCCATTTGCGGTACAAGAGATAGCAGATGCACTTCAAGGAGTGGATATCCCAGTGATGGTTAAAAATCCTATCAATCCAGATTTGGCACTTTGGTTAGGAAGCGTGGAGCGAATTAAAAAAGCAGGAATCAAGAATATAGCCGCTATCCACAGAGGATTTAGCAATCTGGCAGAAAAATATTATCGCAATCGTCCTCAATGGCAGATTGCAATTGAGTTTATGCGTCAGTGCCCCGAGATCCCCCTTATTTGCGACCCAAGCCATATATGTGGTAGGAGAGATATTCTTAAAGATGTTTCACAGAAGGCACTAGATCTGGATTATGATGGACTGATGATTGAGTCCCATATTACGCCTGATGATGCATGGAGTGATGCCGCTCAGCAAATCACGCCAGAGGTCTTAGGCGCCATGCTAGACAGCTTAATAGTTAGAGAGGACTATCAAGACAACGCACCTATCCAAACGCAACTGGAGTACCTTAGAAAAGAGATTGACAATATAGACGACGAATTAGTCGATTTATTAAACAACAGAATGAAAGTCGCCCGGGAGATTGGACAATACAAAAAAGAGAATAATATCACCATTCTTCAATCTAAACGTTGGAATGAAATCATAAATCGAGTCCGTGCCAAAGCAGAAAATTTTGGACTAGGAGATGACTTTGTATTGCGTTATTTGCATGCGATTCATGATGAAAGCATCAACCAACAAGAACAAGTAATGAAGAATGAATCTTAGGATCTAGGTAAAAAATCATCACAAATTTGGTCTAATAATCTCCCAGTTGTTAAAGAAAAATTTAAAAAGGGCATATTCAGGAGTAAGCGGGGCTCGCCTCAGAGAACCTGTTCCGATTTTCTCGGAAGGCGATATGTTAATAGCTTGGGCTGTCAGCTCCAAGCAAAAAATAGGGCAAAATCCAAATTGGCGGGATTTTTATCTGAAAAATCGTGACAATTTGAAAGCAAGAATTACCCTGTTTTTACAGCAATTTCATAAAGAACGAAGCAATTATTTATAGAGAACCACCAGCAAAATTATGTTTCTCAAAGACTTACATGATTTCTGAATATCCCTAAAAAGAGTTGTTCAGAAGTAAGTGAATAACCCCCAGAGTGCTTGTTCCGATTTTCTTCGGAAGGGTGGTGTTATTGTAGCTCTGGGTGGCAACCCAGGGGATTAGCAGACCAAGAACCAATTTGGCGTGATTTTCTTTT
This sequence comes from uncultured Saprospiraceae bacterium, assembly GCA_937923345.1. GTDB lineage: Bacteria > Bacteroidota > Bacteroidia > Chitinophagales > Saprospiraceae > JALZVN01. Next base: position 47,626 of record CAKZVJ010000092.1, on the reverse strand, counting down.
AAAAATCATGACAAATTGAATCAAAGAATGACCCCGTTTTTAAAGCAATATTATAAAAAACAGCGTAATGATTAAGAGATGTTTTTATTTGAAAAGCTATGCCTAAATGAATTACGCTATTTCTGAACATCCCCATTTAGAGTTGTATAAATGCGGAAGATTCAACCTCAACGAATTAAAATACTTTCGAATATCCCTATGTCCAATATCCAAAATGAAAAAGCACTTTAATCTTTCGACTAAAGTGCTTTTATCGTTTTGCTTTGCTATAGTTCTAGTTATCTAGCAAAATAATTCTTTTACCTAAAGTGTATCCATCTTCAAGTTCTATCATGAGCATGTAAGTTCCAGATAGTATATTTTGAACGTCCATGCGTAGTAGATTTCCTTGTTGCGAGTATGCATCCTGTGTGATTACTTTCCCATGAACATCCAACAATGTAATTTGCTTTGGCAAAGATTCATTATTAGGGATTTCTATAAAGAAGAAATTCTGAGTAGGATTAGGGAATATTTTAAAGCCCTTATTTCTAGTAATATTTTGCTGAGTACTAGTTACATTTAGTTCTACTTCGTCAGATTGAGTGCATCCATTAGCATCAGTAATAGTTATGGAGTAAGTACCAATATTAACATTATTAATTACTTCAGTATTCGCCCCAAAATCCCATAAGTAAGAATAGGGTTGAACACCACCAAATACATTAGCCTTGATAGAACCATTATCATTTTGAGTAGCTGGATTTATTACATCAAAGTCTATAACTAAAGGATTAGGCTCAGATACTATAAAGCTATGTTCACTATCACATCCATTGGCATCTACGACGGTGAGATCATACACTCCAGCGGAGAGAGAACCTATATCCTGACTCGTGGATCCATTTGACCAGATATATTGAAATGGAGCTAGACCTGATAGGTGTTCGATTTCTACAGAACCATCTACTTCACCATTACATGTGATATCTTCCACATTTTGTCCAATGCCAGGAAAAGAATTGTCTTCTTCAAATACAAATTCATCTGTAAATGTACAGCCATTAGTATCTGTTATGGTTACTCGGTAGAGGCCTCCTGGTAGATTAAAGACAGCCGCATTTTCACCTCCTGTATTCCAGTTATAATCGTATGGAGGAGTTCCACCTTGGCCTTGTGCTCTTAGGTTGGCGATATTTCCACAGTTTCCAGTTAATTCAGCTTGGATAGAGCCAATCAATGCAGGCGGTTCTACTATATTTACGGTTCTAATATGAAAGCATCCATTAACATCTGTTACGGTCACGGTATAGTTGCCGGCAAACAAGTTAGAGATGGATTGAGAAGTTGCGCCATTCGACCAGTTGTACTCAAAAGGTGCTTGACCTCCTTGGGGTAGTAGAATGATAGCTCCATCGTTCTCATTAGCACACTGGATATTTTGAGATTGAAAGAATAAATCAGTAAATCCTGCACAGCCCATATCATTAGATTCTACAATGACTTGAGTTAGTCTTTGACAATTATTAAAATCAAAAACAGTTACGTTATATGCTCCTGGACTTAATCCAGTAACGGTTAGTCCCTCCAATCCATTACTCCACACGGCGCGATATGGTGCAGTTCCTCCGCTTACATTGAGGATGGCACCACCATCATTTATACCATTTCCAGATGCAGGATTAATGTCAACTGCTATGGATATAGGAGCTTTTGGACTAAGTGTTTGGGCAGATTGTACAGAGCATTGTGCAGCATCTGTTATGGTTACAAAATAGGTTCCTGCAGGCAGATTTCCAATCGTCTGATTTGTAGCTCCCGTGTTCCATTTGAATTGAAATGGAGGAGTTCCATTGATGGGTGAAGCCGAAACAAAACCAGTATTGGTACCAGGACATCTTGGATCACTAAATACTATGCTGGCTTCTAGGTCTTCACAATTTGCTTCAGGGCTCAATATTTCAGTTTGATCGACAGCTTGGCAGCCATTATTATCCGTAATGGTTACACTATATATTCCTGGTGCAAGATTTTCAATGGTTGAGGAAGTTTGAGTATTACTCCATACATAACTATATGGAGGAGTACCACCGTTAACAAAAGCAGAAGCCCTTCCATTGTCGGTACCTGCCGCAGATGGCTGAGTAGGAGCTACAAAAAGAGATAATTGTGTAGGACTTGTTATGCTTGTGCTGGCTACTTTTGAACAACCTAGTTCATCAGTAGCGGTCACTCTATAGGTACCTGTAGGTAGGTTTTGTACAAACCCAGTAATCTGACCTGTATTCCATTTGTAAGAAATAGTTCCAGTTCCACCAGTAGCATTCGCAGAGATGGTTCCATTATTAGCATTAAAACAGGATAGGTCTGTATCAAAAAGTTGTAGATTGAAAGTACCACATCCAATATCATCTGCCTCGACTACAGCTTGTTTTATAACTGGGCAGCCATTAGAATCATTTACGGTCAATGAATAGGTGCCAGCTCCAAGTCCTTGATTCGTTTGACTTTGCACTCCATTTGACCAAAAATATGAATAGGGTGGTCTCCCACCAGAAGGGAAAGCAGTAAGCGAGCCATTACTTAGACCTGCTATAGTTTCATTTCGTATTTGAATTGACGTATTCATTGCTGGAGGTGAATTGAGCTCTATATTTTGAGTCACCGTGCAACCTGCTCCGTCTGAAACAGTTACAAAATAGGTCCCTGATACTAGATTGTTTTGTAGTGGAGATCCAGATCCGTCTTGCCATAGAAAGGTATACGGCTGAACTCCATTGGATGCACTTACAGAGATAGTACCATTTGTATAGCCAAAGCACGTTGGCACTTCAGAGTTTACATTTACAGTCAATCCATCGCATTGTGATACGGTACCGCTATTTAATGTGAAAAATGCAGGATTACCATTCAACTGTACATTGTTAAAACTGATGGTTGAAGTCTGGTTCGTTGCAAAATGATTCCATCCCTTTTTCTGGAGCGTGGCAGAACTATTGCTAGTCCAAGGCACAGAAGGAGGGAAGGTATAAGTAACGAACGCTTCTTCACTTCTATCTCTAAAGGTCCTAGCCCATAACATATAGGTCGTTTCTCCATTAGCATTTGAAAATGCACCCCCTCTCACGTTGGAGGGCAATTGCAACTGATTAGTTTTTCCTGCATCATACCAGTAGCCTTTTAGGATATCAGACATAGTCTTGAGACCTATACCAGCTGGAGTATGCTCCGCAGTGTTTTTATTTTGCGTAAGTAAATTTTTGTATAGACCCATCATATCAAACTGATGTTGTGGTAACCAGACATTATTCTCATCTCTAGATTCTCCTATGTGATAAAGATGCAAATGATCTAGTCCAACAGCCTGTGAGGCAAACATAACCTTCATATTATAATTGGCTTGTAGTTGATTTCCTCCCGCAGAGTTAGTGCTTAGTACTTCTATTCTTGGAAGATTGGTTTCTGTATTGATTTTTAACTTTCTGGGAAATGTAGTTCCATTGTAACCTCTTGATTCTAAGACCGCTTCATATTCACGATCTCTTTGTATGAATTCGTCGTAGGCAGCGTCTGAATACCTGAAATAATCAAATCCTAAGATATCTTGGTTCCATAGTTTGAAAGCTTCATCGACATGAGGATAATAGTGCCAAGACACTACATCGAAGTAAGCACCTCCCTTTAAAGGATATTCCGCAGAAACGTCTCCATTGTTTGGATTATCCGTATTTCTTAGTATGGCATCGAGAAAACTCGGATACCCTAGTCCTCCTGTTGCTACATAACTTTCAGGGTATAGGGTCTTGACTATCTCATAAGTGATACGTAGCATTCTCACATAATGAGAGATTGGTGCTCTAATTCCAAATGCTCCATTTAGTTCGCAAGGGTTAGGGTCATTCGTCCACCAATTTCCTGGTACTCCAGGGTCAGCGGTACTATTTGTAGAGTCTGTAAAGTCAGGTTCATTCCATACTTCCCAGTATTTTACCCATTTTCCGTAGGTCGCTACAGTTTCATAGACATATTTCGCATAGAAATTTTGGTCATTATAAGGTGTACCATTAGCTCCGTTGTCCCAAATCGGGGTATGTAAATTTTTGAAAATTGCAGAAGGTACTCCAGGGCAATATTCTGTAAGATCCCGATGTGCGACAGCAGGTCCATTTAGGAACATAGTATGATCCTTGAGACCTAGTTCGTTATATCTATTGAATGCTTGTAGCCTAATATCAAATCCATATTGGCTAGCAAAGCTATCTGGAAAGCCAAGCCTAACTGAAGTTACGCCAGCCCCAGGGATGCCTGCTGCTGGATTACCAGTGGCTATTTCTGCTAGTTCTTCATCCAACCAAGGGACAAACTCTCCATTTACGTTTACATTACTTGAAGTTCCGTAGCCACCAAAATTTACTCCATATCCAAAGCTGCCGTTATACGGAGGGATATAATCATGCGCGGTGGTACTTACTTGAGTGATTCCTGTAAACTGTCCAAAGAATAAAAATAACACAAGGAGGAATGTATTACGTATTTCCATAACATTTAATGCATTGAGTGTTAATTAATAATAACTGCGTTATTACTGTCGGATTCTGCTTTACTGTGTAACTGGTTGTGGCTTAAGGGAGTAAATTGTTACTGCTAAACTTTATATATTCTAAGGATATGCAAGTATACGTGAAAAATCATCAAAAAGGTGGGCAAGAAATTGATTTTTTTAGTTAAAATTGATAACAAATGTGACTTTTCCAAATGCTATTAATTTAATGTTAATTCAGTTTTTTTAGGCAGTATTCTGGATAAATACGTTGTTATAATTATATAGCCGTAATTTAGCGCGTTCAATGAGTACAAATTCTGAAGAAAATAGCATAGACCAGCAAAAGAAGGGATCCTTCTTGGGCAGATTACTGCGTTTTCTTGCAGTTATGCTGTTGCTTTTTACCTTACTTACCATTTTGACAGGCTTGGTTGTTCAAGATGAAGATTTTCAAAATTGGGCCATCAAAAAAGTGACTAATGACTTGTCTATGCGGCTCGATACTAAAGTTGCAATCGATAGAATTGATCTTGACTTTTTTGATAATCTGTCTTTCTCTAAGTTTTATATCCAAGACTATAACCAAGACACTCTAATTTACAGTGAGCAACTTGATGTTGACCTTAATGTTGATTGGAAGTCCCTTTTAAGCGGTAGAGTCTCTATCAATGAAATTTCATTGGACAATGGATTTGTAAAGATTCGAAGAGATTCTGGTGTATTTGTCAATAATATTCAGTTGCTAGCAGAAAAGCTGAAGACTAACTCCAACTTCAATAATGATTCTGATAATACCAGAGAAGCATTTAAGTCTTTTGAATTAAATCTTGATCAACTCAATTTTAAAAACATTTGCTTTGTCCAAAATGATCGTTTACGTGGACAAGACATCAATGCCTGCCTCCAAAATGCAAAAATATTTTTTGAAGATTTTGAGCTCAATGAAAATTTATTCAATATCGAAGATATAAGGGTAAATGGTTTGCAGCTCAATATCCATGAATACGATAGAAATGAAACCTTGTTCACAGACTTCTTTAACCAAGATGCTGAAAGAAAAATGGAAGAGGAAATTCTAATCGATACCTTAGCAAAACCATTTGTTTTTACTATTCAGGATTTTATGGTTAGTAATAGCAAACTTAATTTTAAAAATACGAGAGGGGCTGATGCTGCTTTCGTACCAAAGGAGGTTATCAACTTTAGAGATGTTGAGTTTGATGATTTGAATTTTCAATTCAAGAATTTGAACTATAATAAGGACTTAGTAATTGGCAGCTTAGCAAGCTTTTCTGTAAGAGAAAAGAGTGGGTTTAAAATTGATCAATTCCGAATTGAGGATATACAAATAAGCGACCAAAAAATAACTGTTAGTAATTATCGAGTCAGTACTCCCTATAGCACCTTTGGAGAAAATTTATCCTTGAAGTATAGAAACTTCGACAGCTTTTCTGAGTTTCCCGATAAAATATTCATTACCTCAGAGTTCAATTCATCCAAGATTGGGGTAAAGGATGTCCTTTTTTTTGGAGAAAATCTGAAGCAGAACGAATTTTTAGCTTTATATGAAGATGAATCACTTTTGTTGGATGGAAAGCTTTCTGGAAGAATCAACAATTTGAGAGGAACTGACCTTAATGTACAATTGAGTGATAAGTTGACCTTTAATGGAGATTTCAATATCAGAAATCTTACTGTTAGAAATGAGGAGTACTTGAACTTAAAGATTAACGAAATTGATGTAGCCATCACATCCTTGCGGCAGCTCATACCTAATTTTGTTTTACCCCCTAACTTTGATAAACTTGGAAACCTGAATTTTAATGGCCAATTCACTGGTTTCTTCAATGATTTTGTTGCGTTTGGAGATTTGAAAACGGACCTTGGAGAGGTTTCTTCTGATGTGCAGTTTACCCTGACGGAAGGGGTGGAGAGTGCGAAATATGGAGGGAAATTAAATCTGAAAGATTTTGATTTAGCGACCTGGACGGGGGATAGTCAGTTTGGAAATATGACCATTTCCGCATATGTAAAAGAAGGGATCGGATTGAAACGAGATGTAGCTTCTGCTAACTTGAGCGCCACCATGGAGGAGTTTACGTACAAGGGCTACCGATATGAAAATATCAAATTGCTTGGCCGGTTGGATAAAAATGAGTTTGATGGCGACTTAGTGATAGACGATGAAAATATTAATTTAGATTTTGGTGGGCGGATAAGTTTTGCGGGCGAAAAACCAGAATACAACTTTAAATCAAAGGTAAAAAACATTGATTTTAAGAAACTTAATCTAAGCGAGAAAAACATCACTTTGTCTGGTGGCATTGATATAGATGTCATCGGGGAAAAAGTGTCAGACATAACTGGTGAAATATATCTGTCAGATTTTAAAATTTCTATTGAAGAGGAAGGCCTTAATTATAGTCTAGATACCATCGCGTTGACTTCTATAATAGAAGGGGAGCACAACAAGAAGCTACATCTAGAAAGTGAATTGCTTAACCTTGACTTAGCAGGAGAATATGAAGTAGATAAAATAGCCTTCGCACTACAAGATTATTTGGTTGTAAAGTTTCCTGAGTATGCAGAAAGATTGAATCTTGGTTTGACTGGAAAGTCATACAATGATATGCAACTAAATTTTGATTTGGAGGTATTCGATTCTGAAAATTTAACCTATTTTTTGGATAACCGAATAGACACCGTTAGAGATATGAAAGCGTCAGGTTATTTTAGTTCTTATACAGATTCGCTTTCTCTACTTGCGGCAATACCCAGTTTTACTTTCGATGAGAATAATTTTCAAAATGTGAATGTTCTTTTAGAGGCAAATGAAGTAGATACAGAGTTGATATTAGGAGTATGGCAGACCACCTTAAAGCAAGGTCAAGAATTGCCTGCCTATAGTCTATCGGCGGATGCGCACGGCGATAAAATAGGCTTTAATTTAAATATAAACGATGATAAAGCTGAGGTCTATAATTTAATAGTCAATGGCTCCTTACAAGTGCTTGAAAATAAAGTTTTTGAGCTCAATTTCCTACCATCGAATCTTACTTTCTTGGGTCAAGACTGGGATGTAACTGATGAAAATTCTATCCGTTTCGGGACTGACTTTGTTGACATTGATAATTTCGTCTTATCCAATGGATCGCAAGATGTACGCATAGATAACAAAGGCAATAAAGGCATAAAAGTGAGTTTAGAAAATTTTGATTTAGAGGAGATCAATCAATTTACTAATTACGATAAGCTTTATTTTGACGGAGATTTTTCATTAGATATATCGGCTGAAGATGTATTTGATTTAAAAGGATTTGCACTCAATTTGGAGATGGATACGCTTAAGATATTTGAGGATGACTGGGGAGTCTTGAACTTAAGTGCTCGATTGCCTAGTTTAGAGCACAAGGTTCAAACTTACCTTTCCCTTACCAAGGACGACCAGCAAATACTGGCTGAGGGATATTATGTACCGCCAAATAAAAACCGAAAGCAAAACTTAGATTTAAAAGACAATTATTTTGATTTTGATATTGGAGGTAACGCTGTCCCTTTGAGTCTATTAGAATATTTCATACCCTCAGGTTTGTCAAATACGGTGGGTCTGGTCGATGCTGATGTCAAATTGAGTGGATTCCCCTCGGATATTAATTCTGAAGGAGATCTGAGAATTTATCAAGGTGCCTTTGACGTAGATTATTTAGGCACTAGGTACTATGTAGAAGATGGTATAGTCAAGGTGACTAAGACCTTGCTAGATGGTACAGGCGGAATAGTAAAAGATAAATTTGGAAATGAAGCCGTTCTAAATGGGGGAGTATATCATACAAATCTAAAAGACATGGTTTTGGATCTAGAAATAGATGCACCTAGATTTTTAGCCTTGGACACAGATAAGGAAGATAATGAACTGTTTTACGGAATCGGCTTAGGGAAAGGGACGGTGAAGTTTGAGGGGCCATTTAATCAGACAGACATTACTATAAACGCTGTTACTTTAGATGGAACCAAAATGTTCATTCCTATCGAATCGGAGCAAGAAAGCAGTGAACTAGGCTTTATAAACTTCAAAAAAAGAGAAGTAGCCATTGTTGAAGAAGACTTTTTTGAATTGCGTGGTGTAAATATACTTCTCAATTTGGAAATCACGGAAGCAGTAGATGCGCAGCTCATATTTGATGAAGAAGCTGGTGATATCGTAAAAGGTAGGGGTAGAGGTAATATAGAAATCAGGAATACTCGAACGGGTGAGTTCACTATGTATGGTAATTATGAGATAGAAGAAGGACAGTACCTTTTCACCTACTCCTACAGAGATTTAGTAAAGTTTAATAAACCTTTTCAAGTAAAACGTGGAGGTAGTATTGTTTGGGATGGAGACCCTTACACAGCTCAGATTAATTTAGAAGCGGAGTATGTTGGTCTCAGAACGTCGGTATTTAATCTAATAGCAGAATTTTTAGAGGGCAATGTTAATGATGGTTTAGCCACTGAGGCAAGAAATACGACTACCGTAGATTTGTCGATGTTTTTAAAAGGAGATTTGTTTGCCCCAGAGATTGAATTTGAAATGGAGTTCCCTGAGTTGGCGGGAGAAATAAAAGGGTATGTAGATAGCAAATTGTTGGTGCTCAATAAGGATGAAAATGAACTCAATCGACAAGTTTTTGGATTGATGGTCATTGGTAGCTTCTTGCCAACAAATGAGGCTGTTTTTGGGTCCGATGATTTTGTGAATTTTGGAGTTAATACCGTCTCACAATTTTTATCTAATCAATTGTCGCTTTACGTGTCAGAACTTCTTGCAGATATCCTAGAAGAAAATGGAGTATTTACCCGTGCCGAATTTAATGTGAATTATTCGGTCTATGATCAAGGCGCGACGGGAATTGGTGCACTCAATACCAATCGAGCAAGTGAGCTATCCTTGCAGCTGAAAAATTATCTATTTAAAGAGCGACTAGCCATAAAGATAGGTACTGATATTGGTATAGGCGATGCTACCTACTTCAATGGTTCAACAGCGGCATTGAATACATTTGATGTAATCGTAGAGTGGGTTATCACGAAGGATAGACGATTTAAGTTGTTGGTCTATAATAAGAATGACATTACTTTTTTAGGGCCACAGAGACAGAGTGGTTTTGGACTCAATTATCGATACGAATTTGATACTTGGAACGAGTTCTTCAAGGGCTTCAAGAATAAAACGAAGTCTGCTATTGCAGGAATAAAAAAGGGATAGGCCAGCCCCATCTTGATACACTATACCCCTACAGCAGCAAAAACTAACGGGTGAGTGGTAGGAATGATATGGTCTTTAGACCATAGTCCAAACCTAACCGTTAGGTAGGTGCAGGACCGAAGCGAAGCGCAGTCATGGATGGCACGACTCCTGATGAGCCTTTTCGGCGAAGAAGGAGGCACCTCCAATAAGTCAAAAATATAAGATCGCTTCTTCAAAAATATAAGATCGTTTCTTCAAATATCTTGATTATTAGGATTTTATGAATCACAAAAACTTTGTTAATTTTGTTCATTTCAAAGCAGATAATGGCAAAACTTAGGCGGAATCATCATCAATCGAGTAATGCTGGCGGTATCGTAGCCAGAGGAGGTATTTTTGCAATACTGATAGGGGTGTTGTACATGGTCTTTAGAGTGCTTGATGTAGAGGTTTTTGAACCACCAACTACGAGTACAAATGAGCCTCTAGAAGTGAATACGCGCATTGCTAATCTGCCAAGTGTAAATGGAGAGTTGGTTCATCATAGATTTTATAGTCTGTCTTATATAGAGGAGTATGAACAAGCGGAGTGGGTAGCCTATCGAATGACAAAGGATATCATGAATGGCCCATACGTAAGTAGGCAGGATGACTTTAGGCCTGATCCGAAGGTGAGCACACAGTCTGCTGATCTGCTGGACTATAAACGATCTGGATACGATAGGGGGCATATGGTGCCAGCGGGGGATATGAACTTTGATAAAACGGCGATGTCGGAGACATTTTTCATGAGCAATATGAGTCCGCAGATTCATAATTTTAACGGTGGCATATGGCGAGAATTGGAAGAGCAAACAAGGGATTGGGTGAGAGACTTTGAGGTGATAAATATCGTCACCGGTCCAGTCTTGACAGAAAAACCTAAGGATGTAATCGGTCAAAATAATGTAGCAGTGCCGGCAGCATATTTCAAAGTCTTAATGACAGAAGGAAGTACGCCTAGAGCTGTTGGCTTTATCATGAAAAATGAAGCCTCAGATAAACATCTAAGTGAGTTCATGGTTTCTGTTGATGAGGTAGAGCGACGAACAGGCTTGGATTTTTTTCGAGGTATGCTAGGGGCGAAAGAGGAGGAACGCTTGGAGTCTTATCTGGATAAAAAAGCATGGAAAGTCAATGAAAATAGATACAGAATCAGAAGTGAAAAATGGAATTATAATTAAGCATTGAAACGCAATAAAATCACTGTGATTAGTGACTTATCTCTTATTTTTTGTCCAAAAATAGAGACATAAATTAAAACCAAACCATTGTTAAATAAATAACGAAAATGTCAAAAGAAAAATTTTTATCGGAAATCGCAGAGGGCTATACTTTTGAAGGGCCTTTTTTTACGCTAGGGGGAGCTATGCTGAATGGTGAATGCCAAACGAATAGCTTAGTCAACCTACCTTTGAAAACGATGAATCGTCACGGGCTCATAGCCGGCGCTACAGGGTCTGGTAAGACAAAAACTTTACAGATCATAGCGGAGCAATTATCCAGTCAAGGGGTGCCCGTGTTGATGATGGATATCAAAGGGGATCTAAGTGGAATAGCTGCTGCAAGTGATGGACATCCAAAAATAGATGAGCGGCATGAGAGCATCGGTATCCCCTTCGAAGCTGGAAATAGTCCTGTAGAATTTTTGACACTTTCAGGTGAGAAAGGCGCTCGATTAAGAGCTACTGTCTCTGAGTTTGGGCCCGTATTGTTTTCCAAGATTTTGGATCTCAATGATACACAGTCTGGAATCGTATCTGTGATATTTAAGTATTGTGATGACAAGAAACTTCCTTTGTTAGATCTAAAAGATATAAAGGAAACATTGAAGTTTGTCTTAGATGCGGGGAAGGATGAGTTTGAAGAAGAATATGGAAAGATATCTTCTGCTTCTGTGGGTACGATCACTAGAAAGATAATAGAATTAGAGCAGCAAGGGGCAGATAAGTTTTTTGGAGAAACATCCTTTGAAGTGGAAGATCTAATCAGACAAGATAAAGACGGAAAGGGTATGGTATCCATAGTCAGACTAACCGACATCCAGGATAAGCCGAAATTATTCTCCACGTTTATGCTACAAATGTTGGCGGAGATATACGCTACACTACCGGAACAAGGAGACGCCGATAAGCCTCGCTTAGTGATGTTTATAGATGAAGCGCATCTAGTATTCAGTGAAGCATCAGATGCCTTACGGGATCAACTAGAAGCAATCGTGAAATTGATCAGATCGAAAGGTGTAGGGCTATTCTTTGTCACTCAAAATCCAGATGACATTCCAGATGAAGTACTTGGTCAATTGGGTATGAAAGTGCAGCATGCCTTGAGAGCATTTACCGCTAAAGATAGAAAGGCCATTAAGTTAGCGGCGCAAAACTATCCGATTAGTGATTATTATGAAACAGAAGAATTGTTGACATCGCTGGGTATAGGAGAAGCTTTTGTGACGGTCTTGAATGAAAAAGGTATTCCAACACCATTGGTTCATTGCCTATTAAGAGCTCCACAGTCGAGAATGGATGTATTGACTAAGGCAGAAATCCAAGCCGTCTTAGATGCCTCAGAGATCATAGATAAGTACAATGAAGAAATAGATCGAGAAAGCGCTTACGAGGTACTGAAGGGCAAAATAGCAGAAGCTCAAAAAGAAGAGAATCAGGCAGAACTTGAAAAAGAAAGAGCCAAAGCAGAGAAATCTACTACATCTTCTAGGTCTTCTAGCCGACGACAAAGTACTTTTACTAAAGTAGCTAACCAGATAGGAAGAACGGCTACTAGAGAACTGACGAGAGGTTTGCTAGGCGCTTTAGGAATAAAATCTACGCGAAGAAGGAGTTCTAGGCGTTGGTTTTAACACTTTGTTGCGAAAATTTTAGGGTTTTGCCAACAAAAGTAGTGTTTTTACTATCGTCTTAGTATTAAATATTATTTTTGCGTTATCGAACGTTTACTTAATGATTAGAATTAAACAATTAAAAAAGATGAAAAAGACATTATTAACAGTTGTAGCAATAGTTGCTATTACTTTTAATTTCTACGCACAAGTAGAACCAGGTAAAGCCTTAAAGAAAGCTGACCAGGCGCTATTAGCTTACAATAATAATCCTGTCGAGAATGCTGCCAAAATGGATGAAGCATTAGAGATGATTAAGATTGCAACCGATAGCGATGTGACTAACAAGGAAGCTAAGACATGGTTAGCTGCAGGTAGTATTTACAACAACTTAGCAAGCCAAGCTATTAATGCTGTCATATTGGATCCAACAGCCAAGTTGAATAATCCTAAAGCTGCTATAGATGCATATAACGCATTTAAGCAAGCAATGTCACTTCCTATGAAAAAGTTTCAATCTAAAGAGGCAATCAAAGGTCTACAAGAATCAGCCAATCACTTGGGTAACGTTAGCAATATCTTGATAAGTGCTAAGGATTATACCAATGCTTATACTGCCCTGAAGGCAATGGATGGTATAAAGCAAATCCAAGAAGAAAATGGCGTAAAAATCACTCTTGATAATCCTGAGGAGCACCAAGATCACAAGTTTGTTACTGCATACTGTGCTATGGAGACCAAGAAAATGGATGAAGCCAATAAATTATTCAGCGAATTGAGGTCTGATAATTATGATGATCCTCGTATCTATGCTTATGGATATAAGATTGCTAATGAAATGAAAGATGAAGGGGCTTTTGGTATTCTTGAAGAAGGATTGACAAAATACCCAGACTCTCAAGAGATCCTTTTTGCTCAAATCAATCACTTGATCAATGCGCAAAAATATGACGAGCTTACAGATAAATTGAAGCAAGCGATCGCTGCTTCTCCAGATAATCCATCTGTTTATTCCGCATTAGGAAACGTATATATGAACCTTCACCAAGAAGCATTTTCAAAAGGAGATGCAAAGGCTGCTGAGTACTTTGAGGAGTCAAAGTCATATTATGAGCAAGCTTCGAATATTGACCCCAACTTGTTTGATGTTCAATATTCTTTAGGATCTCTTTACTTTAACAAAGCTGCTGAGGTTACGAAGCAAATGGGTGATTTGCCTATCAGTGAAGCAAAGAAGTATGATATGCTAAAAGCAGAATCTGAAAAATTATTTAACGTAGCACTGCCGTACTTTAAGAAAGCGGAACAGTTGAATGCTAATGATGTGAATACTTTGATCGCTTTAAAAGAAATCTTTGCTAGAACAAACGATTTTGAGACTTCAGGGGAATTCAAGAAAAGATTAGAAAACGTACAAGCAGGAGGAACAAATGATTCTTCTTACTTCAAGTAGTAGAATAGTTTTCTGAAAATATAGATATTAATTATATCTTGAAGCGCATCTGATATTTCGGATGCGCTTTTTTTATTTATTAGATATCCATAAAGATTTTTTACTTGCAAGCCATCATACATACCATCAATTCAATCAACAAGCGGATAGGTATTTTCGCGTCATGGTTTTCTGGCTTGTTGGTTATTGTAGTTTTGTATGATATCCTGATGCGTTACTTTTTCAAGCAGTCTACACCTTGGATAGTAGAATTAGAGTGGCATTTATTCTCAATATTATTTTTATTTGGAGCTGCTTTTACTTTTCAAGCAGATAGACATGTAAGAGTAGATCTATTTTATAGCCAAATGTCTACCGTCGAAAAGGCACGAATAAATTTGTGTGGCAATTTACTTTTCTTACTTCCATGGTGCTTGTTCATCATAAAGTACGCTTTTGCCTATGCGCTATTTTCGTATCAAATGGGAGAAGGCTCACCAGATCCAGGGGGCTTACCATTTCGATTTGTTATTAAATTTTGTATCGTCATTGGATTTGTTTTACTGGCTTTGCAATCGATTAGCAACAGTCTTGAATCATGGCAAATATTGCGACAGGAAAAAGTACTTAAAGAATAATGGAAATTTTAGCGCTCATACTATTCATTAGCATACTATTTCTCATTTTATATGGCTATCCTGTGTCATTTACCTTAGGAGGCGTTTCCTTGATTTATCTTTTGTTATTTGTAGACACGGTTTATTATCCAGCACTTCCCCAGCGCATTATGGGTACTATGAGCAACTATGTTTTGCTTGCTGTGCCCCTATTTATTTTTATGGGCATCATGCTGGAGAAATCTGGATTAGCGGAGAGTATGCTGGATACGATGGGTCTACTCTTTGGTAAGATAAAGGGAGGACTGGCAGTATCTGTTATTTTAGTTGGGGCACTGTTAGCTGCTTCTACAGGCATAGTAGGTGCGACCGTAATCACTATGGGCTTGATCAGCCTACCCACGATGTTGCGCAGAGGCTATGCACCGACCTTGGCTACTGGTACGATTGCTGCCTCGGGTACGCTTGGCCAAATCATTCCACCTTCAATAGTATTGGTACTCTTGGGTTCGGTGCTTAATGTATCCGTGGGGCAGTTATTCAGAGCTGCCTTCTTACCTGGGGTTTTGTTGGTTTTTTGTTATATATTGTACGTGTTGATTATTGCTCAGGTAAAGCCAGAGATGGCTCCTCCCGTGGCAGAGGCGGAGCTGAAGGCTTTCTGGGAGGATGGTGTTTTTAAAAAGGTGCTGGTCGCTTTTGTGATGCCACTGCTTTTGATCGTCCTCGTCTTGGGGAGTATATTTTTTGGGATAGCTTCTCCAACGGAAGCCGCCGCTGTTGGCGCATTTGGTGCCACCTTGTTGACCTTGGCGCAGCGAAAACTGTCATGGACCATTTGCAAAAAGGTGATGGAAGAAACAACTCATCTGACCTGTATGGTCTTTCTAATTTTATTAGGAGCGACTACTTTTTCGTATGTATTTCGTCAGCTAGGCGGAGATCATTTTTTGGTGGACATGATTACCCAATCCAATTTATCCTCGACAGCCTTTCTACTGTTGGTCATGCTCATTATTTTTGTAGCAGGTTTTTTCATTGACTTTATAGAAATCATTTTTATTATATTACCCGTTGTAGCACCTATATTTATAGCTTTTGATGTCGATCTGATTTGGATCGGAGTATTGATTGCTATGAATCTACAAACTTCATTTTTGACACCACCTTTTGGTTTTTCATTGTTCTATCTAAAAGGTGTAGCTCCTCCAGAGGTGACAACCAATCATCTATACAAAGGTATTTTTCCCTTTGTCCTTATTCAGGTATTCTTTTTGGCAATTATTATATTTTTTCCGTCCGCAATAGGCTTGTAGTTAGACTCCTTTAGGTCCTCGGAAATGCGCTTGCCAACTAGTAGGATTCATGTTTGTTAGCGATTATATGTAGGCTGTGTAGGGAGTAGTAATTTGGGCGAGCCACTCTGCGATACCGAAAAAGGTATCGCAGAGTGCCAGGCTCTTCAGGGGTGCGCTATCGCTCCCGTACTGACCTCTTGAAAAAAAGAGGCCAGCACCTCCTTCATCATACCTCTCTTCCACTGCGTTTCAGTCAGTATGATTCGGAGCCCTTCCGATCCTTCTCGCAAAAAAAAAACACTACGTAGACCCTATCCAATTAGAGTGATGTTTTTTGCTGTAAATATTTATTTACTGCTGGGTCGACTTATATAGTAGATAACCAACTAAGCAAAAGTTAGACAGCAAGAATATCAGCAAAAAATAAGAAGACAACCCATCCTGATTACCTAGCGCAGTCTGTATAGTAGAGTACATTATGTAGGCGAAGACGACAGCTATTTGAGTATTTATGAATCGCGTTATTTTAGTGGCTACGGTGTACAATCGCTCGGCATTATCCGCTGTCACTTTTTGCGGATAGTTGAACATGTGTGGATATTTATTGAGCCACAAGAGACCCGCATACACAAGTACTCCAATAATAGGCAAAGTCCAAATAATTTTCTTTC
This sequence comes from uncultured Saprospiraceae bacterium, assembly GCA_937923345.1. Lineage (GTDB taxonomy): Bacteria > Bacteroidota > Bacteroidia > Chitinophagales > Saprospiraceae > JALZVN01. The sequence goes on along the minus strand of CAKZVJ010000092.1, from coordinate 30,981 downwards.
CACTATACCCATCCGGATGACCATTAGCACCATAGTGGCTAGGGATCTCATCCGGTAAAAGATCAAAATAATACAAGGGTAATGCAATTAATATTATTAGGCCAATCATGCCAATCGCATGGACAATCTTGTCAATAGTATCAAGTTTGATAATTATTTTTGGACGTTTCAAGGATTCTGATTTAGATATTTATACCAGTATAGTACATCCGCTCTGAGACTTTCGACCATGGATCTATACGAGTGCGGAAGGCTTGATAGCTGTCGTATATTTTCTTACTAATGGCATCTTTATTAGCTATGATTTCTATTTCTTTTGCGGATGCCTCCCTCAGTGATTGCAGAACTGCATCCGGAAAGTTTCTAATACTAACTTCTGTCTCCGTTTTAATTTTTTCTAGAAAAAGTGCATTTTGATATTCTAGGGTATATAACAGCCAATCATTCACCCGCATACATGCTGAGCGAACGATTTCTTGTAGGTCGATAGGCAAGGATTCGTACTTATCTTTATTGACTGTAAATTCTAGTTGAGTACCCGTTTCATGCCAGCCTGGGAAATAGTAATATTTAGCGATTTCGTGAAAGCCCATTTTGTAATCGTGAAAAGGGCCCATCCATTCAGTAGCATCTATGACACCTCTTTCAAGACTGGTATATAGTTCTCCTCCAGAAATCAGAACAGGGGAGGCGCCTATTTTACTGAGTACTTTCCCACCTAGTCCAGGCATTCTCATTTTGAGGCCCTGAAAGTCTGCAATGCTTTTAATCTCTTTGTTAAACCATCCCCCCATTTGAACACCAGAGTTACCACCGGGAAAAGGGACAAGATTGAAAGGAGCATATAGTTCTTCCCATAGTCTGAGACCATCTCCACCTATCAACCAAGAATTGAACTGCTGCGCATTCATTCCAAACGGAACAGATGCGAAAAATTGAGAGGCACTCGATTTCCCTGCCCAATAATAGGCGGCACCATGACTCATCTCAGCAGATCCATTACTCACTGCGTCAAAACACTCTAATGCAGGCACAAGCTCACCGCCGCCAAATACTTGAATTTTTAAGCGACCAGCTGACATGGTCTCTACCCACTGACTGAATAGTGTGCACGCTTCCCCTAGAATAGGAAAATTTGGAGGCCAAGTGGTCACTAATTTCCATTGGTATGTTTTCCCACTCACTGGGGAAGTGGCTTTTGTGTTGGGACCATCAGAAGATAAATTCTTGCCCATCAACATTTTTAAAGAGGCGGGTAGGGCGACCATACCAAGGCCTAAACCTTGCAAGAAACGAAGCCGGCCCCTTTTATTGTCTTTGCTCATAATATTATGTATGAAGCCTTAAAATAGGAATAATTTTCTTTGCTTACTTTCTAGAGACGAGTCTATCTTGAAAATAAACTGCTTCCACATCATTTAGCTAAACAATAGGTCTTGGGAGGTGTTAGTTCTACACAGAAAAGAATGAATATTATGAAAAAAGCTATGACCTTAGGGGAGCTTAAGAAAAGTGGATATACATCTCGCACCATAAAGGAAGAATTGAGAGATAATCTAATCTCCAAGCTAAAGAAAAAAGAGACTGTTTTTGAAGGAATACTTGGCTTCGAGGATACTGTAATCCCCGACCTAGAAAGAGCGATACTCTCACGCCATAACATCTTATTATTAGGTTTACGAGGGCAAGCAAAAACGCGATTGGCGAGATTACTCATCACTTTACTAGATGAGCATATGCCTATCGTCGCGGGTTCAGAATTGAATGATGACCCTTTACAACCAATGTCAATTTACGCATTGAATCTGATAGCTGAAAAAGGGGATGATACACCGATTGAGTGGGTACACAGAGACGATAGATATGTTGAGAAGTTAGCGACTCCAGATGTGAGTATCGCCGATTTAGTAGGAGATGTAGACCCCATCAAAGCAGCTACCTTAAAACTTCCATATAGCGATCAGAGAGTAATACATTTTGGTTTGATTCCGCGCTCGCATAGATCTATTTTTGTTATCAACGAGCTTCCTGATTTGCAAGCTAGAATTCAGGTATCCTTATTCAATATTCTTCAAGAAGGAGATATGCAAATTCGTGGTTTTAAACTCAGAATGCCGCTGGATATCCAATTTATCTTTACTGCCAATCCTGAAGACTACACCAATAGAGGGAGTATTATTACCCCTTTAAAAGATAGAATCGAAAGTCAGATACTGACGCACTACCCACGTACATTGGAGGTGTCAAGAAAGATAACAGAACAGGAAGCAAGTCTTTCTGCAGATCAAAAAGATCAGATCAAAGTAGGTGATTTATGTGCAGATTTGTTGGAGCAGATAAGCTTTGCTGCTAGAGAAAGCGAACTGATTGATGAAAAGAGTGGAGTATCTGCTCGATTGAGCATTGCGGGATATGAAAACCTAGTCAGTGCCGCTGAACGAAGATTGATTATCAATTCAGAATCTAAAACCTCCACCAGATTAGGGGATTTTTGGGGGGTAATCCCAGCGATTACAGGAAAGGTAGAATTAGTTTATGAGGGTGAACAAGCTGGACCATATATGGTAGCTGTAAACCTGATGGGGACGGCTATCAAAAATGAGTTTCTTAAGTTGTTTCCACATCCAGACAAGCAAAAAAAGGACAAGGATGCATATGGCGTAGTTAGAGCATGGTTTGCCGGTGGCAATACGCTTGATTTACTCAGTGATGCCTCTAATAATCAGTACCAAAAAGCACTGAAAAAGGTAGCTGGACTTGAAAATTTGGCTAAAACTTCTGGCGCAAAAGGGGATGATATCTATCCCATTATGGAGTTGATTATCCATGGCCTAGTAGAGTTTGAGGTTCTTTCAAAGGAGTATTTGCAAACTGGCTTCTCCATTAGAGATGTATTGGCAAATATGTTTGATTCCGATATGTTTGACGGAATGAGCAACTAAATCTTTTGATGCTCCTCTGTCGATATATCTCGTTTTTATAAAGCTACATGACAAAAGAACATTGATAATTAACACGTTGATAATCAGCGTTATATTGCCACGTCATTAAAATGTGCTATCATTCAAACCGTCCTCCAATAGCCATTTTCTAAAAATGCATCCAAATTCTAGTGATAAGAAGCCTGGATATAAGCGCTCAACCAAGATAAAATCGTACTTTCGCAGTCTAAATTTTTTTTATGCGTAGAGTACTTTATTTATCCTTGGTCTTTGTTTTATGTTCAGTGAGCGCCTTTTCGCAAAAAGGTACGGTAAGAGGGAATGTTTATGATAAAGATACCGGTGAACCTATCATTTATGGTAATGTAATTTTGGAGGGGACTACCTATGGAAACAATACGGATTTAGATGGTTTCTTTAGTTTAAGCGGTGTACCCGTCGGTAACTATACCTTGATGGCTACTTACTTAGGATATGATACAGTAAGGGTTGATATTGCAATAAAGGATGGAGGACTATTGTATGAAAGATTGAATCTTACTGAAAGCAGCTTTGACCTGGGTGTTGTAAACGTCTCTGCCAAGCGAGAGCAAGCGAGGTCAGATGTTCAAGTCTCTAAACTTACTGTTACACCGTCACAAATAAAATCTCTACCATCGACCGGTGGTGAAGCTGATATAGCACAATATTTATCTGTACTTCCAGGAATCGTATTTACTGGGGATCAAGGTGGTCAGCTCTATATCCGTGGAGGGTCTCCCGTACAGAATAAAGTCTTACTGGATGGAATGACGATTTATAATCCTTTTCACTCTATCGGTTTCTTCTCCGTATTTGAAACGGAAACTATAAAGAATGTAGATGTATTGACGGGTGGTTTTGACGCTGAATATGGTGGTCGTATATCTGCGGTGGTTGATATTACAACCAGAGAAGGAGATAAAAATAATTTTGGAGGTATCGTATCTGCTAACCCATTTCAAGGAAAAGTATTATTGGAAGGGCCCATCAAAAAATTCAATCCTGAGACAGGCGGTTCAGCATCTTTTATATTTACAGGAAAACATTCTTATATCGACCAAACATCGTCTACACTTTATAGCTATGCTACTACCGATACATCTGGAACGCTGCCCTTTAACTTTACAGATATCTATGGAAAATTGTCGATGTCAGGCGGTAATGGTAGTAAGCTAAATGTATTTGGTTTCAACTATAGAGATAGAGTTAATTTCCAAAATATTGCAGACTTAGAGTGGACTTCATCAGGGGGTGGCGCTAACTTTACCTTGATACCTTCCGGATCAAATTTGACAGTAGATGGTGTAGTAGCGTTTTCAAACTATGATGTCACATTAAATGAAGGAGATGGAAGACCAAGAAGTTCTGGAATTGGAGGATTCAATGCAGGACTTAATTTCACCTCTTTTGGATCTAAATCTCAAATCAAGTATGGATTTGAAGTGAATGGTTTCAATACTGATTTTAGGTTTGTAAATTTCTTAGACGCCTCAATCCAGCAAGAAAGTTTCACTACAGAGATATCAACCTATTTTAAATATAAACTAACGCTGGGGAAATTAATTATTGAGCCAAGTGTCAGATTGCAATACTATGCTTCCTTACCAGAGTTATCTCCTGAGCCAAGAATCGGGCTAAAGTATAATGTAAATGATAGATTGAGACTGAAGTTTGCAGGAGGCTTGTATTCTCAGAATTTAATCAGTACAGTTAATGAAACAGATGTTGTAAACTTGTTCGTTGGATTTTTAGCAGGACCTGAAGAGCAGATATTAAAGCCAGGCTCAAATGAAAGAACTGATACTAAACTTCAAACCTCTAGACATGCAGTTGCAGGAGTAGAAATAGATATCACAGACAAGATTGAATTAAATGTAGAACCATACTACAAAGAGTTTACCCAAATTGTAAACATCAATAGGAATAAAGTAGAAAGTACGGATCCTGATTTCGCTGCAGAAACGGGAGAGGCCTACGGTATTGATTTCTTATTGAATTACAACACGCCTCAACTACTCTTGTGGTTTACCTATTCCTACGGATTTGTTAATAGAGATGATGGATTTGAAGTATATCCAACCATCTTTGATCGTCGTCATAATTTCAACTCATTAGTAACGTATAAATTCGGTGGAGATAGAACTTGGGAGGCTAGTGCAAGATGGAATTTTGGTACCGGTTTTCCATTTACTTTAACGCAAGGTTTCCATACGAATTTTGATTTCAGAGATGGGATCACGACGGATATATTAGAAGGAAATCCGGACATTGGAGTTATCTTTTCGTCCAATAGAAATGATGGTAGATTACCTGATTATCATAGACTAGATGTATCGGTAAAGAAGACAATCAACTTTTCTGAGCGCTCAAAATTAGAAGCCACTTTTAGTGTCACGAACGCCTACGATAGAGACAATATCTTCTTTTTTGATAGAATTAGCTTTGATAGAGTGGATCAATTGCCCATTTTGCCCAGTTTAGGACTTGCTTTTCACTTCTAAATTTGTATATTTATAGGAATAAAGATGGACTATGTTCAAAAACTATCTTTTCCTAGGTCTTATAATCACCAGCTGTTTTCAAATAGCGGACTGTCAGTCCATTTTTCAATCCAAAAATAGTATACTCCAAAATAGACCTTTATTAGATGAATATGCTCTAGTAGATCCCAATATATTCAAACGAGCGACCATAACAACACCTCCTGCGGAATCGGTGCGACCCATGGCAGAATGGGAAGAGATAGATGCCATCACTATTACATGGGAAAGATATGCTGAAACCCTATCTGAAATCGTAAAGCATGCGCAGCATGAATGTAAGGTGTATATCAACTGTGAATCTGCGGAAAAAGTCAAAAAAGACCTCGATTTATACGAAGTGAACATTAATGAGAACGTCATTTTTCTAGAAAACCAACAATTCAATAGTGTATGGATTAGAGACTATGGCCCCAATTCCGCATACCTCAACGATGTTGACTCTCTCATTTTTGTAGATTGGGTATACAACAGGGCTGAAAGGACCGAAGATGATGTTCTTCCAGAGAATATTGCTGACTATGTCAATATCCCACTTTTTCAAACTACAGAAGGAGAATTTCATCTGACTGCGACTGGAGGGAACTTCATGACAGATGGCATTAGAAATGGCTTTTCTTCTACATTAGTGGTGGCGGAGAACTTAGACAAGACTGAAGTAGAGATAGACGAAATCATGCATGATTTTCTTGGTATAGACAATTATGTAAAATTTGATACGCTTCAATATGACGGAATACATCATATTGATATGCATATGAAGATGCTAGATGAAGAACGATTTATTTTTGGACAGTATCCTGTAGGAAAAGGAGATCATGATATTATCGAAGCAAATATCGAATATTTACTTGCCACCCAGTTGAATGCCTTTGGAGAACCTTACGAAATAATTCGAATCCCGATGCCTCCTAATTTTGACTTCTCGCATCCAGGAGATACTTCTGGAGATAGATTTTTCAGGACCTACACCAATGCTTTATTTATCAATAAGACCATCTTGGTGCCTACCTATCAAGAGATTTACGATGAGGAAGCACTAGATATTTGGAGAGAGAGTATGCCAGGGTACAATATCGTGGGAATAAAGTGTAATGAAACCATTAACGCTTACGGAGCAATACATTGTGTGACTAAGGAGATTGGTGTCAGAGATCCATTGAGAATTGTTTTTCAAAAGTTGAAAGATCAGGCGACGCCTCAGTCAGAAGGCTATACATTACAGGCGAAGGTGCAACATAGAAGTGGAATTCTCAGCGCTGTCCTCTTTTATCGCTTAAAAGGGGAACAACTGTATAAAAGAGCGCAAATGGATTTGATAAACGCTAAAGAAGATATCTATGAAGCAACAATTCCAAATTTTATAGAGAAAGGTGAAATAGAATATTACGTGCAAGGGGTAGCCATGAATGGTAAAATCATCAATCGACCTCAACCAGCTCCAGAAGCTTATTATTCTTTCGAGATAAATAATCAAATCACATCTACTACAAACGTAGAGGATGTCTTTCCAGCTGCGGCATTCCCGAATCCATCGGCGGGCCTAGTTTGTATTCCAGTACAAGTTAAGGAATCTATGATTGGAGAATTGTCCCTATTAGATATTCATGGCAAATTGGTCAGACAAATTTATGCTGGAAGAATCGAACAAGGGAGCACAAAGCATTTTGTTGATGTATCTCAATTGCCTTCGGGTTTATATACCTTGAGGATGACCAATCCTATTGGAGTATATACTCAAAAACTAATAGTCGAGTAAGACTACTTCTTTTCTCTTTTATAAAATACGAATCCATTCTTACGATACAATTCTTTGACCTCAGGGTAAAGCCTTAGATCTAGTGCTTTATGGATTTTTGCGATTAGGTAGACATCTTTTTTCAGATCTTCGCTGGTTAAAAGCCAATCTTTCTCATTAGAGTTAAGGTCGCTGTACGGTTTTTTCTTACCATAAAAAAGGTGGGCATAGCTCTTCATACCGATTACATTGAAATAAACATCTTCGTCAGCATGTTCTTTACAAAATTCGATCATTGCTCTTTGCGTATAGGCTTCAATATTGTTGACTTGGAGAAACAAGATGGAATTCACAAAGAGAATGGTGCCTACTAGTAATGTCCCAATGCGCTTACTAGTCTGCCCTCTGAAGGCAAATAAAAAGACGGTCAAGCAGATTAAGATCAATATAGAAGGTATGCAGTGCCACCAAGACCAATACACTTCAGCTTCAAGACTCGCTAGACCAAAGGGATCTTTTTCGAGTAATGGCTTGAGTACATCAATGTTTAAACCTAGCCAAGGCACTGCTGCCGTAATGATGGCAAATAGGATAGACAATATAGATACGCCCCAAACGAGAGATTTTGGGATATTCAGTTCTTTACTTAAGAGTTGGTTTATGCCAAAGGCGGCAAGAAAGGTGATAGGGAAGTAAGCAAGGGAAGAGTAGTGAACAATCTTAGATTGTACTAAGGAAAAAATCACCAGTACCACTGCGAGTAGAATGCACATCAGACGAAAGAGAATTTTATCACCATGTCCAAAGTGTCTAAATTTTTTCCATGCTGGTAATAAAGCAAAAATAGAAGCTGGGAAGCAGCCAAGTAATAAAACAACAAAGTGGTACCCGAAAAAGCCTTGATGACCCGCATCATGCGTAGTGAGTAGTCTGACCTGATATGCTGTAAATGTCTGTAGAAACCACGGTCCGTTGATAGCAGTCTCTATCCCCAACCATAGGCCTCCACAAAATAGACTACTCAATAAAAGCACAGCTAGTTTGGGAATACTAGGGAAGTACTTGAATTTGGTAATGATGTAGTAAATGAGAATACTAAGCCCATACAATAAAAAGGCTACCGGACCCTTGGTAAGCGTTGCAAGTCCTAGGAGTAGACCAGAATAAATAAGGGTTTGGATAGTGTTCTTGTCTTCAGTCTGCCGCACTCTCAGATATTTATAATAATAAAATAGCGCCGTAAAAATGAAGAAATTAAACCATGGGTCAATAATGCCGGACTTGAAGTACAGAAAGGGTAGGATAGAACCCCAATAAACCAGTGCCCAGGTCAATCCAAACTTTTTATTTTGATAATAGGTCCCAAATTTGAAAAGCGTGAGTAAGGTCAATATCCCTGCAATGGCATTGGGGAGCCGAGCGGCGTACTCATTGATGCCCAGCACTTTCATGCATAAAACTTGCAGCCAGCTAAATAAGGGGGGTTTTTCCCAAAACGGTTGAAAATTAATATGCACCCTCAAGTAATCATCGAGTACAATCATCTCTCTTGAGATCTCCGCAAAGTTGATTTCATCCCAATCAAAAAGATGTAAGCCACCTAAGAAAGGAAGGTAGGAAATCGCCCCTAGTAAAGAAAGTAGTAAAAGGATCTTAGAGTCTTTCAAGATACTAGTTGAGTTGATTCCATTTTTTTAATTGGCTTATTACCGCTCGAATGTCTTTCGGTATGTCTGCCTCTATTTGTATGGCTTCTTGCGTCATTGGATGCTCGAAAGCGAGTTTCCATGCATGAAGTATCGATCTTCCTATCAGTGGCCGAGGTGCAACATCTTTTTTGGATTTGAACTTTCTGCCTTTGATATCTGATGCAAAAAGCGCGGTCCGCCGACTATACATGGGGTCACAAGAAAGCGGAATCCCCTCCGATTCCAAATGTACGCGTATCTGGTGTGTTCTCCCGGTCAAAATCTCAACTTCCAATAAGCTGAAGTCCTTAAAGGATTCAAGCACCTTGTATTTGGTGATGGATTCTTTGCCTCTTTTGTCAATGCGCATCCTGTCTAAATGATTAGGAGTAGGGGCAATTTTTTTATCTATGGTTCCGGTTTCTTCAAAGGGCCTTCCATCTACTACGGTAAGGTAGTACTTTTGGATTTTTCTTGCTTCAAACAACTTTGAAAAACGCTTATGTGCATCACTGCTTCTAGCAAACAGAATGATTCCGCTAGTCTCTTTGTCTAGTCTATGTACTGTAAATATTTCTGGGTATTTCTTGCTGAGTAGTTTTACCAAATTGGGTTTGTCTGGGCTATACCGATCTTGTAAGGTCAGCATGCCCGCTGGCTTATTGACTACTACGATGTGATCATCTTCGAATACTATGTCTAAGGTTTTCTTCAAATTAGTCGTATCAGGCTGCAAAAATACTCTAATAGTGCTTAATCTTTGTCATTCTTAGGGTATTAATCTTGAGTTTGACTGGCTAATTGAAATCGCTGTATTTCTTCTGTCCTTTGAGGTAGTAGTGGGTCAAAATGCTTTTGCTAATTCTCCCACTCATATTAGGTGTCAAGCTAGCCTGATCGGCCTGTAGTAGCTTCCTTTTTGATCTAAATTTTCCTAGGAGTCCGTAGAAAGCAAGGTGCGCCCTAAATACAGCGAAGAAAGCGCCGACTTGCCCTTTCAAGAGAAATGATAAAGCAGCTATACCATCCAAAATCATCCGCCTAAAAATGACATGAAATACTCGCCCAGGCGCTTCATTCTTGTATATCATCAGCAGACTATTGCGAAAGTTAAGGAAGGTCTTTTTTGAAGAGGCATAAGCCAGCGTGCCTCCTCCCACGTGATACACGGTGGACTTTGGTTGATACACAATTTTTTTGCCCATAGACTTAAAGCGCCAGCAGAGATCTATCTCTTCCATGTGCGCGAAGAAGTCCGCATCAAATCCACCAAGATCCTTAAATTCCTGTGTGCGCAAAGCGATGGCCGCTCCAGAGGCCCAAAAGATTTCAGTGGAGTCATTATACTGGGATTGATCTTTTTCGATGGATTGGAATATTCTGCCTCTACAAAAAGGGTAGTACAGTTTATCTACAAAGCCACCCGCCGCTCCAGCATACTCAAAGTACCCTGGAGATTTTTGATCTAGTATCTTGGGTTGTACAGCAGCGATGCTCTTGTCTTGTTCTAGAAGTGCTAAAAGGGGCTCTATCCAGTTGGACTTTATCTCTACATCCGAGTTCAATAAAATGCAGTACGGTGTGTCTACTTGCTCCATGGCCAAGTTATACCCTTGGGCAAAACCGTGATTTTCTGTCAGCTTTATGGTGTCTACTTTTGGAAAGTGGGATGCTAAATACTGAAGGGATTCATCTGTAGAGGCATTGTCTGCAATGACCAGTTTTGTGTGGCCTGGAAGGTAATCTATCCATGATTGGCAAAAGCGCTTGATAAAGTCCAATCCATTGTAGTTCAGTACAAGAACGGTACATAAGGATGGATTTTCTGTATTCAATGGCTATGTAATTATGCTTGTAGAATAGATACGGCAGATTCCTTATCTAGGTTTAATTGTTTTATCAAGTCTTCCGTATTTTGAAATTCGATATCGTCTCGAATGAAGTCTATGATTTCGACCTTGATCTCCTGACCATATATATCTTCTTTGAAGTCGAATATATTTACTTCTATGGTTCTATTGGGAAGATGTTTATAAGATGGGCGATCTCCGATGTAGAGCATAGAGTGATAGATCTTATTGTTGACGGTAGTCTTGGAGGCATAGATACCGTACTTGGGTACCAGTTTGGCGCTATTGGACAAGTAGATATTGGCGGTTGGAAAACCGAGTGTGTGCCCAATGTGCTCGCCATGCTTCACCTCACCCGTCAAGAGATAGTGGTACCCTAAGAGAGCATTGGCTTGTTTTATATTACCTTCTCCTAAGAAGTTTCTAATCTTGGTGGAGCTGATGACGATATCGCTGATCTGCTGAGCCGTTATTTCTTCTACGCGATAGCCGCCTTTCTCTTGATGCCATTTGAGGAAATTGATGTCTCCGCTGCGGTTCAAACCAAATTTGTGGTCGTGCCCTATAATAATCACCGCCGGGTGAAACTTGTCAATTAAAAATTTCTCAATGTATTCATCTGCTGGTTGCTGCGAGAAGGCTACTGTAAAGGGAACGATGACCAGGTGGTCAATTCCGAAATTGTCGAACAGGGCAATCTTTTCAGGAGTAGAATTGAGCAACTCTAAAGTCTTGTCTTTAGGGAAAACGACTTGGCGGGGATGTGGGTCAAAGGTGATGACTACCGATTCGCTACCCAATTGTTTAGCTTCAGATTTGATTTTTTCTATCAATTTTTGATGCCCATAATGGACGCCATCAAATGAGCCAATCGTAATCACTGGCTTATCAAAAACGGGTAAGCTGTCGAGCCCTAAATGTACCTTCATAACAAGGGCAAAAATAGGTATTGTTCGGGAATTGTTTATTGGAAAGTTGTCTTTTATGTAAGCTGTTTTTTTGCTGCTAGCTGTTATGTTGTTAGCCAATAGCCAATTTTCACAAATTCATCATTCATCATTCATAATTAAAAGAGGGTGCCCTGCCGCAGGCAAGGCACATAGAGCACGGAGTGCGTCAGGACAAGCGGTGGTAGCGGTACCTCCTGTATCGAAACACTGTAGAGACACATTGCCATGTGTCTTATACCGTGTATCGATGCAGGAGGTAGTAGCGGACGACGCGGTGCCGTCCCGTTTTTCTCGGGATCGGCATGGCCCATAAAAAGTCACTAGCAGGCTATTATAGTCCCACTGCATTAACCATTTGCCCTGATTATTGTTAATTTTGTGAGACAAATCAATAACATTGGATACAGCACAAATATTAGAAAAACTGCAGGCGGTACAAGATCCCAAGACGGGACGAGGCATCGTGGAGATGAATCGAGTACGCGATCTGGATGTGCAGGGAAATAGGATAAATTTTAGCCTACATCTGCCTCAGTTGGAGGGGAGTGAAAAAGGGGCGCTCAATATGGCTTGTCAGCAGGTGTTGACGGAGGCTTTTGGGGTGGTCGATGTAAATATCCACTTTGTGAACGTACAGCACACGGGCGGCGATGTCAAAGATGAAGCGCTTCCGCAAGTGAAAAATATTATCGCAGTGGCCTCTGGAAAAGGAGGGGTAGGAAAGTCTACCGTGGCCTTAAACTTAGCTGTCGCATTGCAGAAGTCGGGTGCAAAGGTCGGTCTTATAGATGCCGATATTTATGGTCCTTCAATACCGACTATGATCGGGATGCCAACGGCAAAACCCAAAATAGAGACCCTATACGGCAAGCATAAAATAATCCCCATCGAAGCCTTTGGGCTGCAAGTGATGTCTGTGGGATTCATCATAGAGCCTGAGGCGGCCATCGTCCTGAGAGGGCCGCGATTGGGTGGCATAGTGAAGCAGTTTTTGCAAGATGTGCTGTGGGGAGAATTGGATTATTTGATCCTAGATTTGCCTCCGGGGACGGGGGATATACAGCTGACCATCGTGCAGACGGTGGCGGTGACGGGGGCCATCATGGTGACTACACCGCAAGAGGTAGCCGTGATAGATGCGGTGAAGGCAGGGAACATGTTTCGCCTACCCAATGTGAATGTACCCATCCTAGGTGTGGTAGAAAACATGAGTTGGTTCACTCCGGCGGAGTTGCCAAATAACAAATATTACCTGTTTGGGAAGGGTGGTGGTCAGAAGCTGGCGGGGGAGATGAGTACTATGCTTTTAGGGCAAATACCTATCGTAGAGGGCATCAGATCGGCTGGTGACACTGGGAAACCAGCATTTTTAGACAATAATGAGATAATTAATAAAGCTTTTCATAACTTGTCAAAAAATATGACTGCTCAATTGGCCTTGCGGCACGAAATGATGTCTCCAACCAAGAAAGTCGAAATCAAAAGCTAGTAACAGCTTTCTTTAAATAAATTAAAATGTCTCAACAAGAGAAAGACGATTTGCTCCAAAAAGTGGACCTTGCCCTCGAAGATCTTCGACCGCATCTAGCGGTAGACGGTGGAAATATTGAAGTGGTAGAAATCACTGACGAGCGTGTAGCGATGATCAAGTGGCTTGGCAATTGTGAGGCATGTAGTATGTCTGCAATGACGCTGCGTGCTGGCGTAGAAGAGACGCTACGTTCTAAAGTCCCAGAGATAGTAGGTGTAAAACCTGTCAATGGGTTTCAAAATTAAATGAGTGAAGCGAGCCGATCTAGTAGAACAAATATTTACCAAGAAATCTTTTTTGTGTGTTGGTTTGGATGCGGATATCAGCCGCGTTCCTAGGCATCTATTTGATACACATGAGGATCCTATCTTTGAGTTCAATAAGCAAATCATAGACGCCACTGCACCGTACTGCGTGGCCTACAAACCGAACACCGCTTTTTATGAAGCGCAAGGTGTGGCAGGGTGGATATCTTTGCAAAAGACTATCGAGTATATTCCAAAGACCCATTTTATCATTGCGGATGCTAAGCGTGGCGACATTGGCAATACCTCACGGCAGTATGCCAAGGCATTTTTTGAATCTATGCCTTGTGATGCGGTGACGGTAGCGCCCTATATGGGCGAGGATTCGGTAGCGCCTTTCTTGGAGTTTGACAACAAGTGGGTCATCGTGCTCGGTCTGACTTCTAATAAAGGCAGCAGTGATTTTCAATTTTTGAAAGACACTCAATCTGGCAAATTGTTTTATCAAGAAGTGCTAGAGAAGACACAGGCTTGGGGTTCTATAGATAATCTTATGTATGTGGTCGGTGCTACGCATCCCGAAAAATTTGAAGAAATCAGACAAATCATTCCAGACCACTTTTTACTGGTTCCTGGTGTAGGCGCCCAAGGCGGTGACCTCGATGGTCTAGTAAAATATGGTAAGAATAAAGAAATAGGCTTGCTGGTCAATTCTTCTCGAGGGATTATCTTCGCGGATGAGGGCCCGCAGTTTGCGGAGGCTGCGGCTGAAGCGGCGCAATCCCTGAGTAAGCGGATGGCTGCTTATTTTTAAGATGTTTTCTTGGTCGGTTTGGGCGTGCCTCTACATTCCACCGAAAAGGGTGTCCTGTATAGTCAGGCTATCCAGCACTCCACATTCGTTTCGGTCCTAAGGGACTTCCCGAAGCTCCACTGCGTTACGTTCGGGACTGCTTCCTATCCTTCACGCGAGGCCGTTACGAAAGTTGAAAAGATATCCCCGAAGGTCATTTGTCACGATTTTTAAAAAAGAAAAATCGCGCCAAATGGATTTTATAGAACTATTTACATTGGGTTGACACCCAATGCTATAAGCTTTCACCACTCCGTGGTTTTGCATTATACACATATTGATCTCGTACTAGCTAACTCCAGGATTAAATTATTCATTTCGTAACACCTTCAGCAAAAAGAAAGAAAAATATTTATGAAGTTGAAATTAATTAAATCGGAAAAGGACTATCACGATGCATTGGAAAGCGTGGAGAAGATTTTTCATGCTAAAAATGGTACAAAGGAGCAGGAAGAATTAGAAATTTTAGTAAGGCTAATAGAGAAGTATGAAACGGAATTAGCTTGAGCGTTCCCAGATTCTAACACAGACCTATTAATTCAGCCTGATAAAACGATATAGTTTTATTTATGTAAACAAGGTTTATAGAGGTGCCTTTTTGCCCAATAGCATTAAACTCGAAGTTTACTTATCTTTGTAGCCATAAAGAAGACACAATGAAATTAGATTATTTATTTATATGTATTGCCTTTGCAATGCTTTCTTTAATTGCGTGTGATGATAAGCCGGTGAAAAGCACAATGACTGCCTTTGATAAAGGTAAGTCCTATCTAGCAGATGCCGATCGTATCCGCGAATCTAAGGATGAAATGCAAGCAAAAAAGTTCTATCAAAAGGCTATTATAGAATTTGAAAATGAAGTCAGAGTAGACGCTAACAAGCCCGAACTTTCGCGAATGTTAGGCATAGCTCAGTATAGAGTGCGCGATTTTGATAACGCTATTCAGTGGCTCACTAAGGCTACTAATCAAGATAAGACTGATGCTGTAGCTTTTCAGTACCTTGGATATTGCTATGTCAATAAATCAAAAATAGATGAAGCGATGACTGCTTTTCGTTCTGCTTTTAGTATCAATACAACGGGAGTCATAAAAGGGGAATCTGTAGAAGAGCTTATGGAGATAGGAGAGTTGTCAATGACGATAGGCAATAATTTTGTCCAACAAGGTAATGCACCACAAGGATACAGCTACAAAAAGCTAGGCATGCGAATCATGGCGATGGGCCTAGAATTTAGCAAATATGATCTTGATTTGGCTAAGAAGATACAAGTTTTTGCAGTAGATATGAATGATCAAATCTTGATGGACTGGATAGCTAATGTTATCGAAAACGATGGTAATACAGTGCAAGAAATAACAATACCTGTAAGGCAAAATTAGGTCAAATAGCGATCACAAATAATGGCAAAAAAATTCGAAGAGCTTAAGATTTCAAAATTCCTTCTAAATGCACTGCAAGAAAAAGGATTTGATGAACCTACTCCTATCCAAGACCAATCATATCCAGTCATCCGTTCGGGAAAGAATATGGTAGGGATAGCCCAAACAGGTACGGGAAAAACACTCGCATTTTTACTGCCAGTATTGAACGACCTTAAGTTTTCTCAGCAAATCAACCCTCGGGTATTGATTATTGTACCGACTAGAGAATTGGTTGTGCAGATAGTCGATCAACTGGAGTGGCTTACTGAATATATCAATGTACGGTACCTTGGTGTCTATGGAGGAGCTAATATCAATACGCAAAAATTATTGGTTGCGGAAGGTTGCGATGTGCTTGTCTCTACACCTGGGCGGCTCTATGATTTGGCCTTGACCAAAGCGCTCAACCTGAAAGATATCAAGAAGCTTATCATTGATGAGGTGGATGTGATGCTTGATTTAGGTTTCCGTTTCCAATTGACCAATATCTTTGAACTGATACCAGAGAAGAGGCAAAACATCATGTTCTCGGCTACAATGACTGAAGACATTGATGCATTTATCTCTGACTATTTCATAGACCCAATAAAGATTTCTATAGCAGTAAGTGGTACACCCTTGGATACCATTACGCAAACTTGCTATGCAGTGCCCAACTTCTATACCAAGATCAATCTCTTGGCCCATTTGCTCAAAGATCGAGAGACCTATCATAAGGTGCTCGTATTTGCAGGCACAAAAAAGAAGGCAGATCTTATTTTTAAGCATCTTGAGTTCACCTTTGGTCATGAGATGGGCATCATTCATGCCAACAAATCTCAGAATTATCGTATCCGTACCATCCGCCAATTTGATAGCAAAGAGATAAGAATCTTAGTCACAACAGATGTCATGGCGAGAGGCTTGGATTTGGATAAGATATCGCACGTAATCAATAATAATACGCCGGCTTTTGCGGAAAACTATATGCACCGTATCGGTAGGTCCGGTAGGGCAGAAAGCGATGGCAATTCTATCTTGTTTTATGCCGATTATGAATTAGAATCGAAGGCAGCTATTGAAGACCTGATGGGGATGCAGATCGAGCAAATTCCATTTCCCGAGTCTGTAGAGGTGGCGACCAATCTATTGCCAGAGGAACGGCCTAGTCTGGTCAATGAGAAAGATCCGGATCGAAATGCACGAAAGCATTTGTCGGGGCCTAGTTTTCATGAGAAGAAAGATAAAAATAAGAAGACCAATGAGGGCGGCTCCTACCGACGAGAGCTTGCCAAGAAGTACAAGAAGCCTCAACGCCGTGGAGACAAAATTCAGAATCTTAGAGCTAAGAAGAAAAAAAAGAAGTAGCGGTCTGTTATTTCAATTAACCGTTTTTATTGTAATGATATTTAGAAGTTAGAGAAGAACCCCTGGAGAACTTGTGCCGATTTTCTTCGGTAGGGTGACCTTATTAAAGCCCAGGGTGGCAACCCTGGGAATTAGCGTAGCAGGAACCAATTTGGCGTGATTTTCTTTTAAAAATCATGACAAATTGAGTCAAAGAATCACCTCGTTTTTAAAGTGATAATAATAAAATTGGTGTAATCATTTAAAGGTTTTTGGGTGTGGAAGGTTTAACCTCAACGAATTAAAATACTTCTGAACACCCCCCTCTATAGGCATACCCACACAAAACACAATAGAGCCAAAGAAACCCACCATACTATAGAAAGTATCGTGGGTTAATTCGGCGTACCTAAATATATTTTATTGTGCTTTACAAGGTGAACAAGAATCTTAGACTCAGTTGATTAGTGAAGCTGCTGTTTAGCGCATTTCCTAAATCGCCTGGCTGTTTATCTCCTATCTGATTGACAAGGCCTCTAGAATATAGTAATTCTGTTTTGAATCTAAAGCTGTCGATCTGAAAACCAAGACCCAATCCTGCATCCAGTAGTACATCGTAGCCTGTAAAGGTTCCTGCCAATTCTGAGCTTAAGGTATTTTGTGCAATATCGTATCTGTATCTTGCTCCGATGACCGCAGCTGGAGATACCTTTTTATTTAAGTTTTCAAACACTAGGTGAACTGGAAACTCTATGTTGACAGTCTCTCGATTGGCTATCTCATCTTCGTTTTCTATTATGTCATATAGGTAAGATGTTTTTACTGACGATATTAAGGCTTGTGTTCGGAGAGATACAAAGTGGTTGAACTCGTATCCATACAGTAGTCCAATTGATATTCCACGGCCGTTATCTGTGCGCACATCATTGAGCCGATTATCCAAGCCAACCCTATTGAAGTCATTGAGACTTATATCTGCATTGGCACTGTTTAGGTCTAGAATGATTCCGAAATGGTGCTTTTCTGCAAATGGAGTTTGTAGTTCTAGGGCAATCTCTTCAGCGCGTTGCTGCTCCAATAATTCTTGCTGAGAAAGAGTTTTTTCTTTGCTGGTATCTTGTGCGGATACTATAAGCGGGACGCATAGAAATATCGCGATAAGGGTTATTAGGTTTTTCATCTTGTTTGATTTTTAATACCACACCAAAACGGGACGGATAATCCGCTTAGTATGGCAGTTACTTGTTTTTTGATAAAATTTATTTTTCTAAAAAAAGTGTTACTTTTTACAACTTTCTCGTTGGTTTGTGCCGACTATCTTGAGCTGTAAATGAGTACCAGTAGCCTTTCGGAATTACATAACAACCCTCGATTTTGATTGGTTGTCCCAATAGATTAATTTTAATATTTCTTTACGAAACGGTAAGAATACTTTTTATCTATGAATTTAGAATAATACTCCCGTATCTTTACTGTTAGCTCCTTAATCATAATTTAAACTAGCTAGTGAAAGAAAACTCTTTACGTATCGACTTTGTAAACAAAACAAATCCTCATTCAGGATTTGATTTGATAAAACTTTCGGATTTCACTGACAATATGGATTTGAACCATGATCCATATGAGATACATTTAGTCGAGTTTTATGTGGTCATATATATACATAAAGGGAGTGGGACTCACACGATTGACTTTACAGATTATTCATTAAAGTCGGGTTCAATTATTACAGTAAGAAAAGGTCAGTTGCACAAATTTCATAAATGCAAGTATGACGGATATATGCTGCTATTTACAGATGATTTTATGATACAGTACTTAGAAAAGCTCGAAGCATTAAGAACGCTGCAACTTTTCAATGAACTTCTTGGGGACCCTATAATACCATTAAAAAAGAATGCAGCTGAATCTGTTCACAATATAATCCAAAGGATAAAACAGGAGTATACGAGTATTAATGATGACTTTTCTCTTAAGATAATTAGGTCTGAGCTTCACATTTTGATATCTAAACTTTTTCGTATCAAGGCTGCTAAAGTTGAAATTTCAGGGAAAAGGAAGTATCTAGCTGAGTTTGTGCAATTTCAAGAATTGGTGGAAGGCAATGTGCATGAATCTCTAAAAGTCAAAGAGTATGCTTTAAAAATGGGCATAAGCACCAAGACCTTAAATACAATTTCGAAAGCCATAATTAATAAAACGGCTAAAGAATTTATTGATGAAATCGGTATTAAAAATATCAAAAGACTTTTGATTAATACAGATCGAAGTATCAAAGAAATTGCCTTTGATAGTGGTTTTGAGGAAACTTCTAATTTTTACAAATTTTTTAAAAAGCATACGTTTTTGACCCCTGAGCAATTTAGGGCTTCAAGTTAATCCTGCCTTACCTACATTTCATACATCTGCTATTTTCTCATTTTTACAGTACTTGGGCTTATAAGTATATCCATTCTATGGCTTGTTTGACTGACCTTTGCATAAACAATAATTAAAAAAAAAGATTATGCGAATATTCATGTTTGCTTCCATACTTTTTATGGGAGTATTTTTTACTCAATGTCAAGGACAGAATAATTTAATAACCAAAAATAAATCATCAATGGAATTATCAAATAAGGAAAAAGTAGTAGCTCTTTTAAATAGTTTTAACACTGGAGACAAAACTCCAATATCTTACATCAACCCAAACAAGTATATTCAACATAACTTGGCTGTGGGAGATGGTTTAGCGGGTTTTGGTGCAGTTATACAAAATGCTCCTGAGGGAGGATTTAAGGCTAATGTAGTGCGTGCGTTTGAAGACGGAGATCTAGTATTTACGCATACAGAATATGACTTCTTTGGACCAAAAGCAGCATTTGACGTGTTTAGATTCGAAGATGGATTGATTGTAGAGCATTGGGATAATATGGTACATGTGACTCCACCCAATTTGATGGAGCAACAGAAATAACCGATATTGCCAAAACGGAAGTGAATAAAGCGTACATAAATGAATTTGTACACACCATACTAATTGAAGGAAAGTTTGATAAGTTTCAAGATTACTTTGATGGGGATAATTATATACAGCACAATCCTAATATTGCAGACGGCCTTTCAGGATTATTTGCAGGTATTGAGGCCATGGATAAACAAGGAGTAAAGATGGAATATTATAAATTGCATAAGCTTATGGGCGAAGGTAATTTTGTGTTGACGATGTGCGAAGGTAAGTTTGCTGGAGCTCCCACTACCTACTATGATTTGTTCAGAATAGAGAATGGTAAAATTGCTGAGCATTGGGATGTTATGGAACCGCTTTTGCCAGAGGCGGATTGGAAAAATACAAATGGCAAGTTTTAAATTATTTATTCACTGAAAATAAATAATTTCGACAGGTAGGTTCTCCATTATACTTGGAGACCTGCCTATACGTTTTTCTTATAAACAAGTAGGCCTAGAATTCCATGGCCTGTTTATCGTAAGGTATCCGTTTTACCTGTTTGTTTTTTCTAAGATAAGTACGAATGATTCTAGTCGTCTCGGGATAGGCTGGATAGGGTTTGATGGCATTTTGCAAAGCCTCTAGGTAAGAGCCATCGTTAGCGTCTTGATCGAGGTAGCCAAAACCTTTACAAATGCCATCCTCGATTTGGACGACGGCCAATTCGTCTGAGGTCCTGCCAGGCTCTAGGATAAAAAAGTCTTTATCAAACACTGTAGATAATCTATTTTGTCCGTGCATGGCACGCTCATTATACGCTTCGGGGCTTTCTTTTTGCGCACAGGCGCCTTCACACTGATGGATTTGAAAATCAAAACAAGGAACATTTTTGTCTATGCCACACAAGAAACTGCATAACTGAAATTCTTCTCTTACCCTAGAGATAAACCCTCGCGCACTCATTGCTGAGGTATACTCAGAAACAAGTTGATATTTTTTGCGATTAGCGACTGTGTTTTTGGCGATTTCGAATCGGAGATAACCCCAGATGTCAAGATAGCTGTGCACCATATAAGGAAACTGGTAGGTGCGTTGTGCGCGATTGATATAGGGTTTATGTTCTTTGATGAGTTGTGATTCGTATAGCAAGGCTATGAGTTCAGAACCTGTATTTTCAAAAGTAATTTCGCTTACGTGTCTATGCAGTTTGATGGCTTTTTGTGTGGCTTTCGCAAAGTGCTGCATAACGCGCTTTTGAATATTCGTGCTTTTTCCAATGTAGGCTATATCATGATCTTCATCAAGAAAGAAATAAACACCACAAATTTCTGGTAAAGCATGCAAAGTTTCTAGACTTATATTTTTTGGTAGCCTCGATTCCTTTACACCAAGATTAATCATATCCATCGCTACCACTTCATTTTCACCTTGAGCTAAGATTCGTTGCAGAAGGTCTACTGTGGCCATGGTGTCTCCCATAGCGCGATGTCGATTTTCGATAGGGATATTGAAGTGATCTATTAATTTACTCAGCCCATAGCCTTTGAGTCCCGGAAAGGCTTTTCTGCTGAGTCTAACGGTACATAGTTGTTTACGACTAAACGTAAACCCTAGCCTTCCAAACTCTTCTCGCAAGAACTGATAGTCAAAACGTACATTATGCGCTACAAAGATGGCACCTTCAGTCATTTCTACTATTTTTTTGGCCACCTCATAAAATTTCGGCGCATCGACTAGCATTTCATTCTTTATACCTGTCAAGCGAGTGATGTTGTAAGGAACTGCTCGCTCTGGATGAATGAGCGTCTCATAGGTATCCAGGATATTTTCTCCATCAAACAAGACTATTGCAATTTCAATAATCTTCTCCATAGAAGCCTTTCCTCCTGTGGTTTCCAAATCTACAACTGCGTATATTTTTTTCTTCAATGAAATACTATCTTTGGGTATTAACTATGGCAAAAAAAAACGCAAGCGAATCCAAATATCGATTTGGTCACTTACGTTCTTACTTCGCAAGCAAGATAAACATTCATGTCAAGAATACCAATAATTACTTTTCTATTGAACCTATTATTTTTCATGGTATCCTGCAATGGCCAGGTGCCAGAAACGGTAAATTCGGCTACCGCAAAGCCTTCCTTAACAAAAGAGGTTGAAGTAGGAGCTATGCAAACGGATCAGTATTTTCCTATGCTCAAAGGGAAACGCATTGGCATGGTGGTCAATCAGACTTCAGTTATTGAAGGAGAAAGTACTGTCGATTCATTGGTACAGGCTGGTATTGATGTACGAAGTATCTTCTCTCCAGAACATGGTTTTAGAGGCGATGCAGATGCGGGAGCAAAAGTTAAAGATGGAAAAGATATCAAAACTGGACTGCCTATCATCTCGCTATATGGTAAGAATAAGAAACCTACAGCTGCTCAATTTTCTAATCTAGACGTAATCATTTTTGATATTCAGGATGTGGGCGCTCGGTTTTATACGTATATCTCTACGTTGCATT
This sequence comes from uncultured Saprospiraceae bacterium, assembly GCA_937923345.1. Taxonomy (GTDB): domain Bacteria; phylum Bacteroidota; class Bacteroidia; order Chitinophagales; family Saprospiraceae; genus JALZVN01. Next base: position 8,435 of record CAKZVJ010000092.1, on the reverse strand, counting down.
ATGTGATGCAAACTTGCGCGGAGACAGACACGAAGCTTATTGTTTTGGATCGTCCCAATCCCAATGGACATTATATTGATGGACCTATTCTGGAGCAAGAGCATAGTTCATTTGTTGGCTTGCATCCAGTACCGATTGTGCATGGTATGACGGTTGGGGAGTACGCACAGATGATTAATGGGCGCTCATGGTTAGGAGCGCATATGACTTGTGACTTAACCGTGATACCATGTCAGCACTATACCCATAGCACACCTTATGAATTGCCCATAAAACCATCTCCCAATTTGCCCAACAATTTATCTATTTATTGGTATCCATCGCTTTGTTTATTTGAGGGTACGGTGGTCAGCGTAGGTCGAGGTACGGACAAGCAATTTCAGATTATTGGTCATCCAGAAAGCACCATTGGGAACTCCAGCTTTATCCCAGTTCCTAAACCCGGAGCTACTCGGCCCAAGCATCAAGATAAAGAATGTAGAGGTTTTGATTTGAGTACAACTAAGCTCGGAGACGCGTATCAGTCCAAAGGTATTAATTTGGATTATCTTATTCAGTTTTATCAAACAGCTAAGGACAAGGACAATTTCTTTAAGCCATTTTTTACTAAACTAGCAGGAACAAAAAATCTCCAAGCGCAAATAGAGCAGGGGATGAGCGCAGCTGAAATTAAAGCCACATGGCAGGTAGGGCTGCAAACTTATCAATCTCAGAGAAAGCCTTATCTCTTATATCCGGAATAGGTGTATTGTTTTTAAATGTATGATGATTTGGGCGAGCCCCAGATGATCTCCTGAGAAAACAGGAGCTCATCTGGGTCGTGCTATTCAGCACTTCGCATTCGCTGCGGTCTAGCTACTGCCTGAAAAAAGGCAGTAGCTAGACGGTTCGTGCCTCACCTGCTTACTATCACTCTCGCGGGGATTAGTCGATTATTAGTTTTCTTTACGCTAATAATGAGTATCAGTATCATAGATATTGTTTAGTTTGTGCTCAAGATTATGTTTGGATTTATTTTTCAATTATTATTTCACTTTATTTTTGAAGGCATATTCTATTACGTCGGTTGGGGTGCTATAAGGATTTTCACATCAAGTTCTATGACTAATAAAGAACTTGATGAAGAGTTCAAAGATTCTTCAATTCCAGGTTGTTTAGGATTTGCAATCATTGTAGTATTAGCCTTCGTTGTTGCACTAATAGTTTATATGTGAGCCTGGCTTTGTGTGAGCTAAAAACTTCCTTTCTGACTAATTCATTTATATAAGTTTGATATCTTAATAGGAGATAATATCTATGCGCTCCGGGTAGCAGTGATATTCAGTGCACTGTACTTCCTATGAAGCAATAGCTGAGGAAGGATGAGTCGACAGACGAATACTAGTCAGCTATATGCTGAATGGATGTACAGCGTGCTGAATACAAACGAATGACCGGATTAAGCGCCCAAAAAATAAACCTCCATAATTCAAATCGAAGTACATTTAAGTTGTAAGCTCAGTTATAAAAATGATGCAAATAGTATACAAGCATGCAGTAGCTTACACATTTAATAAAGTCACAATTGAATTATTGTATTTGCGCACCCCAATTTATTCTCTTAAAATTTCAAAGTCTAAGCAGCGAAATAGGGTTTTATATCATCTACTTAATGAGGGTTTTATCCTATGACAATTACTTTGCATAAGCGACTCTTGAATGTGTACCATGCTAGATTATAAAAATAAATAGCTATTTTTAGATGGTATAAACATCAATGCAACAAAACTTGACCAAGTATGAAAGCGCACTACTGCATACTCATAACCATATTTCTTTCCCTAGGCACTTATCTGCACAGCCAAGATATTCACTTTTCCAACTATGAATTTTCCCCCCTTTATTTGTCCCCAGCGAAAACTGGATCATTTGCGGGAAGCTACAGAGTAGGCGCAAATGTTAGAAGCCAATTTAACACATTTATCAGAGAGCCTTATCAAACGGCGATGGCATTTGCAGATTTGAATTTTGCTTTGGGTCTCAAGCCGCATCACTGGTTGGGGGCAGGTATCAATCTATATTCGGATAGAGCGGGCGATCTGACTTATCAAAATACGGGTGCACATCTTGGTCTTGCTTATCATTACGCGGTTGATCCCAAATACAAAACAGTATTTACGCTTGGAGTGCAATTTGGGATGACACGAAGGAATATAGATGGACGCAACTACTCTTCTCTGGAAACGCTCAGTGGTAATGCGGGTGACCCTGATAGAGACTTGCTGACTGATTTTAATCCAAATATTGGGGATCTCAATATCGGTGTAAGCATGAAAAAATGGACCTCAAAAAATGCCTATGTAGACTTTGGAGTGGCAGTGAACCATCTACTGCAAAAAGAATTTACGTTTACCAATTCCAATATTCAGAATGAAGTATCTAGGCGGACAAATGCCTATATAGAATATCGTGTACAAACGAGCAGGCAAGTGGCCATTCGACCGATGGTGGTGTATTCTAGAATGTTTAATTTTCAAAATCTGTTTGGACAATTTAATCTAGAATATAAACCAAACAGAAAATCTGCTACGATCATTAAAGGTGGATTGGGATATCGGGTAGGAGATGCGGTGCAGTTTCTAGCTGGAATAGTATATAAAGAATGGGATATAGGAATTGCATATGATCTAACAGTGTCTACTGCTTCCTCTTATACTCGAGGATTTGGAGCTGTCGAGATAGGACTAAAACGAGCATTTATTGCGCATACAAAACCAGAGTCGAAACCTGTAATCCTATGCCCTAGATTTTAAGTACAAAAACGAACAAACATGATGAGATCTTTCTTCTTATTTTCCTTGTTGATGTGTTTTTTTAGCACTTTGACAATGCACACTGTACAAGCACAGTTGCACCATGCTAATCAAGATTTGCCCTACGTAAACAAAAATTACAACTTGCTTGTCCATGTTGCGGTGGATTCTACTTTACGTAGACCATTGTACACGGAAGAACAGCTGGATAAAATGGTGATTCAATTGAATGAGTTTTTTAAACCCATTCGTGTTTCATTTTCGATATGTGAATATAACGTCCTTGAAGATGACTATTCTTTAGGAAGGATAGACGTACGACCAATTTCTCAAACGGACCAGCTTGAGGAATTGAAAAGTAGATTTTCATTAAGAAGGCGCATCAATATTTTCTTTTTGGATTATATGCGTGGTTCTCGTTGTGGATCGAGTACATTCCGCAGTATTTTAACGGAGCTAGATGCAAATATTTTTGTTGAACGGAGTTGTGCGGAGTCGCTTGCAGGTCAAGTAGCACATCATCTAGGCCACACTTTTGGATTGCGTAATACGTATGATCCTAGTACCATAGAGTTGGTAGATGGGTCCAATTGTGAGACCACAGGAGACTTGCTTTGTGATACTCCTGCGGATCCGTTTGGTCAAGAGTTGAGTCCATTTGAGGAAGAACAAGCAGAGGCGGGTATGCTCCAAGTGGCCTATATTAATGGTGCTTGTGAATTTATTTATCAACCCAAGGACCCCAATGGAGATTGGTACCAGCCAGATGTGGGAAATATAATGTCGTCCTATCCATGCAAATGTGGTTTCACGCAAGATCAGTTTCGCCTCATGGTGGAGACCATTCTTAGTTCGGAAATCAGACACTTTTAAACAAAAACTATGAAAAATATTTCACTCTATATAAAAGTTATATGTTATCTACTGATGGGCAGCACTTATGTACATGGACAGACAGCAAGTGCTACTGCCGGATGTGCTGAACTAAAGGTTGAGTTTTCTGCTCCGCAAGCGGATAGTTATTATTGGGTGTTTGGAGATGGAACCAACAGTGTATCTAATTTGCAAAATCCAGAGCATTCCTATATACAACCTGGAGACTATGTTGCTCAATTATTCGATCAAGCAGGTGGCACCCAAGTAGGGGGCGATATTGAGATTACGGTGTATCCACCGATTGAGGTGGACATCAGCGCAGATGTTAGAGAAGGCTGCTCGCCTCTAGAAGTTAATTTTATAAGTAGCATTAATGTGCATCCAGATATTGAGATCCAAGATGTGGTATGGACCTTTGGGGATGGCAATAGTGCCTCTGGCGCAAATACCACTTACACCTATACAGACAATGGAGTGTTTACTGTCTCGATCAAGGTGATCACTGATGAGTCTATCAAGTGTGACGAACCTGTCATTTTTGAGGATTATATAAGATTGGAAGGAGCGCCAGTAAGGTTCGCCATAAACCAAACCTCCTCTTGCGATGTGCCAACGGACTTTGTTTTTACAAATACGACCAATGCCGATCCTGGTTCTACTTTTTTGTGGGATTTTGGTAATGGACAAACCAGAAATACAGAAGGCCCTCATACGATAAGCTATAGCACTGCAGGCTTATACTTTCCTTCCTTGACGATTACTTCTCCTGATGGCTGTGTGACGTCTACAGAGCGATCTATCAATTTAGGAGCTCCAGTTATTGCGCCTGCTTTCCCAGATACTGTTTGTCTAGGAATAGAGACTTTTTTGAGTCAAACCACTATTGCTGAAAGTTTTCTTTGGGATTTTACTGGAGCTCATATTGATAGCACTGTATTTGGAAACACCACACCGGAAAAACGCCCTCTAGTTTTATTTACAGAGCCAGGGCTACAAACTTTTACCCTCAGTGCTACGGCAGAGGATGGGTGTGAATCTATCCAAACCTTAAGCATTTTTGTGTTTCAGCCAGACGCTAGCTATACCCTAGGGCCAGACATTACATGTACTGATCCTATATTGATAGAGTACAGTGCGAATGTGACGGATTACTTATTCTACACTTTCAATAATGACATCAATAATGGAGGAGTCAATGTGAAAAGGAATAGCTCAATGGGTGGGAATATTTATGAAGTACCTGATCGGCAAGAATTTTATGTAAACACGCTAGACTCTATTACAACTCGCTTGATCGTTACCTCGCAGCAGGGCTGTATGGATACGGTGGAGCAGAAATTTTTTCTCCAAAAGCCAGAAGCTTTTTTCTTGACAGATGTTGTAAAAGGGTGTATTCCTTTTACTGTGAATTTTGAGGACAAAAGTTTTTCTGATTTCAATATTACGGATAGAGATTGGGAATTTGGAGATGGTAATACGGCATCTTATGGAGCTAATGATACCATGATTTCTCATACCTATACCACAACAGGATTCCATGAAGTACAGCTGACTATCAGGGATGACAGCGGCTGCAACGATATATCCCGGAAAGTGCGGATATTGGCAATTGACAAAGATACTATTCCAGCGACAGGATTGCCATGCCCGGAGGAACCGGTGTTTTGTGTGGGAGATGAGGTGGCGCTTTTGTTGCCATCGGATCAAGTGATAAACAATTTACATTTAGAATCTGATGATGGGCGATTTGATCATTGTTGGCGAGAAAGAGAAGCGATACATACGTTTCAATATCCTGGAGAATACAATTTGGATGCCACCTGGGAGTTTTTAACAATTTATATTGACTCTCTACTAGGTTGCCCTTATATCGTAGAGGGGTCGCGATCAGATATTGATTACACCATAGATTGTGATACTCCATTTGAAGTAGATTTGAGTAGTGCTAATAGTATTAATGCAGATGAATTTGCTTGGTATATAGAAGATGAAATGATTTCTACATCGCCCTCATTGACTTATACCTTTGAAGCGCGAGGGGAGTATATGGTCTATCTCGATACTAAGCAAGATGGAGTAGGCTGCATGCACAGAGATAGTGTATTGTTGTATATAACGGATGTAGAAGCTAGGCTAAATATTGACCCAGAGTCCTGCGCCTCTTCACCTACCTTTTTGGATGCATCAGATTCACAGGATGTACATAATTTATGTCACGCGGGGTATACTTGGATTTTTGAAAATCAAAGACCAAGAGAAGTTTCTTCTCCAATATTAGAGCATATGTTGGAACCAGGATTGCAGAGGGTCACATTAGCGGTAGAAGATATCAATGGTTGTAGAGATACGATTTCGGGTTTAACTACTGCCTTTGATTTGCGTTCCAGGTTTGATACAGAGCCTTTGATTTGCCTTCCTACGGAGCTAACGTTTGATAATAACTCAATAGGGGATACGACGATAGTGAGTTATAATTGGGACTTTGGAGCTAGTAATTCTAGTGATGAAAATCCAACACATATTTTCACAGAGGAAGACTATGATCCAAATCTAGTGAGTGATAGTATCACGGTGACTTTGACGGTGGAGGATGCTATTGGATGTACAGATACGGAGACCTTCTTGATTGAGACTTATGATATTAATTCAAGAATAACACTAGATAACGGTCCAGCTATTTGTCAAGGAGAGTCAATTGGTTTTACAGCAGCTAACTATACGGCGGGTGGGTCATTCTTGACCTATGAATGGGACTTTGATATGAATGGATCAAGTACCTTGAGTGATCCTACGTTTGAATTTAATGAAGCAGGGGATCAACTAGTCACGCTTACTTTTACGGAAGATGCGACAGGTTGTCAAGGAGTGTTGGATACAACCATTTTTGTCTCTCCAAAACCAGTTGCTGATTTTGTGACGGATCAAGATAGTGTAGAGTTTATTTGTTTCCCAGAGCAGATTTCCTTTACGAATACCTCCATCATAGATACGGTATCTGTATACCAATGGGACTTTGGCAATGGGGCGGAGTCAGACATCGAGAATCCAGTTATTCCTTTTGACAAGGGGACCTATGACGTGGAGTTGATCGCAACTACTATACAAGGCTGTAAAGATACGACCTCGGCTTCTTACACCTTGGTAGGGCCAGAGGGTAGCTTCACCATTGACAAAGAGTCGATCTGCCCAGGAGAGGATGTTACCTTGACTTTGGTTGATGCTATTGATGTGCAATCCTATACCTGGGATTTTGGAGATGGGGTGCAGGTAGATAACCAATCTCCTGTTACACACACTTATGATCCGAGTAACTTAGCAGATAGTATAGAAGTATTTAATCCCACTCTTATTTTGCGGTCCGATGGGGATGGTTGTGAATTGTTTTTAGACATTCCGATTATGGTTTCTTCTTTAGGACTTGAGTTTGGACTTCAGACCGGACTATGCCCCGGTGAGGTTTCATTTATAAGTGAATTTGTAAATCCCCAATCCATCGTTTGGGACATAGATGGACAGATCGTAGAGGGGACTTCTAATCCTTCTGTGACAATAGATTCGGACACTGAGAATATTGATGTAAATCTAAGTATCGTGGATGCACTTGGTTGTGTTATAGAACAAACGAAGAATTTTGACCTGCCAGATACGGAGGGCTCCAATATTGAGTTTCCCAATGTATTTTCTCCCAATGGAGACGACTTAAACCCAGTCTTTAATATTTACTTTGATTCGGATGCCCTTAGGAGTGAAGTAGAGGTGATCGAGTTTAGAGTATATAATCGCTGGGGAGAACTATTGTACAATAATGATAATCCCTCAGTAGGCTGGGATGGTCGATACAAAGGCGTTGTGGTACCTCCAGATGTATATGCCTACTACATCGAGGTCTCTATCGATGGTTGCAGTTCTACAAGTAGAAAGGGAAATGTGACGGTTATAAAATAAATTAGATTTTCTTAATTAGCAATTTAACAATAAAGGTACATCTAGACATGCAGTTTGATAGATCTACCTTTTTTTTTAAATTGAGGGCTTATTACGTAAAGCTCTTATACATGACTCCATCAATCCTACGATTTCTTTTTTTTATATTCAGTATTCTCTTTTTACAATCATGCTCCTCTAAGATACTAGGTGTCAATGTTAATGAGCAAAAGACATCCTACGCTTTCATTAAAATCAATAGTAATGATTATTTAGTCAGAGTTATAGAATCAGAAGGGGTTATTGCCTATCGTGAGAATAACGAATGTGAACAGTTGCAAAGTAGTATCCCTAATAGCGAGGTGAGGCTCATAAATAGGGGGCTGGCACTTAGTCATCTTTCCCAAGTTAACAAAAAGGGACAGTTCTATCTGGATCAAGAAATCATATTCAATGCCTACGGCAAGGCTGTCTTGAGTCGAATTGTTGATACTAATTTGGAGCTCTCTGAAAATGAGAAGTTTGCTATCCACTATCATTTGCTGCAAACAAGATTGGATCTAAGTGATGTTGATCTTAGTTGCTATAGATTTAGAACTGAATTTAAATCGGATATTTATCTTTAGGGTAGAATGAAAAAGAAACAAAAAAAGCAGCCTCTTGAGTTTGACACTTTATGAGCATAAGTTGCTGACAATCAAGGGTAGGGTATTTCATTTGGCTCACTACAAGCCATTAAAACAGTTAAATTTTGAGTAAATTCTATAGTTTTCTACTAGTTGGGAACATAGGGGGTAGAGCTTTGAGTCCTAAAGCTTTCAGAATTGATATCTGAGACAAACT
>CAKZVJ010000091.1 GCA_937923345.1 uncultured Saprospiraceae bacterium | reverse complement strand
GGTAATTTTTGAGAAATTATAAATCACAACGATATAAGTGTCTGATTTTGTGCAGTTTGCTAAACTAGCCACTATGAACTTAACACACTGGTTGTGAGCGATTTAAAGTTTATGACCGAACCATTGATAAATAATGAACTTGATTATGATAATAGTCAAGTTCATTTTTTAAAAATATATCCCGTTTAAAGCTATACGTCTAAAAAATCCCCGTGTAAGGGGTGGTAAGCAATACCGACGATAGGAGGTATGTCTGAAAGACCGCAGCGAACGCGGAGTGCTGGACGACCCGACCCCGACAGGGGATACACCCAAAAAAATACTTAGTGCTTGTCTAGAAACTCATCTAAGATAGCATTGAAATCATCAGGCTTCTCCATCATAGGCGCATGACCACACTCGTTGAGGAAATGCAATTCTGAAGTAGGGATAAGCTCGTCAAATTTCTCTCCCACGAAAGGAGGTGTGATGGTATCCTGCTGTCCCCATATCAAAAGCGTCGAGGCCTTGAGCTGATGCAGTTTGTCCGAGAGGTTATGGCGGATGGCTGACTTGGCAGTGTACACCACCCGGATGGCTTTGTTGCGATCGTTGACAATATCAAACACCTCGTCAACCAATTCTTTAGTAGCTACCTCGGGATTGAAAAAAGTCTCGCCCGTTTTCTTTTTGATGAATTCGTAGTCGCCACGTTTTGGAAAGGTAGACCCCATAGAATTTTCGAATAAGCCTGAGCTACCCGTCAAGGTAATAGTCGTAGCGAACTCAGGATTGGCTAGTCCGAAAAGCAATGCGATGTGCCCGCCCAATGAATTACCCAGTACATGTCCTGTCTGAAATCCTTTATAAGCGACGAAGTCCTCAACATACTTGAGTAGCCCCTCTAAGGAAACGTCACCAATAGGCATCTCAAAAATCGGAAGTAAAGGAACGACGACTTTGTACTTATCTGAAAAGTGATTGATGATCCCCTCGAAATTGCTAAGCGTACCAAATAGGCCGTGCAGCAACATCAGAACAGGACCCTCTCCCTCCTCTAAATATTTGAATCCTTCCTCCTCTTTTATCTGTGTTGAAGACATGTTAGTTGTGTGATTATTTAAAAGCTCAAAATAAGGTTTAATTCTACCATTTTCACATCATTATGTATTAACTAACACTTTATCCACATAATTGTGGATAACTCAAGAAGTCGTTTCTCTGTTGATATGGTATGTGGAAAACAGCGCAAAAGCCAGTAGTAATAAGGCCCCAGCCTGGTGTAAAACCCCATAAATCACTGGTATACTCCCCACACTATTCACAATAGTAAGAATTCCTAACAGCACCTGTACCAACAGCATAATGGCCATACATAGCGCTCCCTTGTGCACATGTTGGTAACTATGTGGAAAACGTAATTTCGCCCTTACCTTATAGAAAAACAGGAGAATCAAAGTAGTCAAGATATAAGCAGTGGCTCTGTGGAACAATTGTACCCAGGCCTTGATAGATTGGGATTTCTCATAGTCTACGATGGTATCGACTAACGATCCCCCGTCTCTAGACATCAACATAGACCAAAATTGCTCCCCTTTGTTGAACACGGTCAAATAAGGGTGCACCAAGCCAGCGCGCATACCCGCCATCAAAGCGCCAAAACCAATTTGTATCAGCAAGACTACCAATACCGTTTTCAACAATGGCTTGAGAGAAAGCAATGGAGAATCCGGTTTGTTATATATAATGTAGGTATCCGATGGATACTTCACCTTGAGCCAAGTCCAAAAGAGGTACCCAAAAGTCAAACAGGCTATACTCAAGTGGCCCAATAACTTATAGGCGGAAACCCAGGTCCGCGTATCGTCATTGAATCCACTGTAGACCATAATGATACCAAAGGTAGCTGCTAGGGCAGCGAACAAAACGACCATCCCCAAGCGCTTGGTCAACCATGTTGGTAACCAACCTTTATATAAGAAGAATAGAAAGGGAAAGAGGAATACAAAGCCAATACTCCTCGCCCAGAAACGGTGAAACCACTCCCAAAAGAAGATGACTTTGAATTCGGACATGGTCATATCTTCGCCACCGTGAATTTCTTTATACTGCTTTTCTGCATGGAGCTTATATTTATCGAAGGCCTCTATCCAGGCACCCTCGCTCAGAGGAGGGAGCGTACCTTCGATGACTTCCCACTCTGTGATCGACAGACCTGAATCCGTGAGGCGGGTGATGCCACCAATATTGACTTGTACAAATATCAAAACGATACCCGCCATAAGCCAAAGGCGGACGACGCGAGGAATCTCTGATGTTAATATTTGCGAGCTCATATCTCTTTTTGCAAGTCTAATAGTTTTGCGCCAGTAAGGTTGTTATGAAAGCATCACACTTTCGTCAAAAACTATTGGCGCTGCAAAGATACGGACGAAGGTTCGATCTGCGAGAGAAAGTTTTCCTTTTCCACCTTTTCCACTTCCCTTATGAGTAATGATTCTTTTTCTTAAAAATTTATAAATAAAAATTACTACTATCATTAGGGGTGTTAATTCGTGGATAAGAATATTTAAACACCTTTTGGAAAAATCAGAATCAGAAAATAGGGTTCAATTATACACAGAGCTCAGATGGTCTATAGTGCTATAAAAGAACATATTATAAAAATACTTAACACGACGTGGATAGAGAATAAGGAGAGTAGCTAAAAAAATAAATGTTATCAACGCTCTTAGCTCAACATGAATAACTCGGACTTTTATCACATATAAAACAAGTTGTTTTAGGTTGGTTTTGGTGGTAAATTGCCCCATATTTAGGCATGTGGAAAAAGCACGAACAATCCACATATATATCCACATCTTATATAATATAATTAACAATATGAAAGCGGTCTTACAGCGTGTATCTCAAGCCTCGGTCACTATAGAGGGGAAGGTAAATGGTGCCATCGAACAGGGCTTACTCATTTTGTTAGGCGTGACGCACGAGGATAGTCAGGACGATATCGATTGGTTGATTAGAAAGATCATGAACCTGCGCATCTTTAGTGATGCCGAGGGATTGATGAACCTATCTTGCCAAGATATCAAGGGCAGATATCTAGTGATAAGCCAGTTCACCTTGCAAGCCAGCACAAAAAAAGGGAATCGACCCTCCTATATAGCAGCTGCAAGACCTGAAATAGCCATACCTTTGTACGAGACTTTTGTCAAGCAGCTGGGCGTGTTGACGCAGACGGATGTAGAGACGGGGATATTTGGCGCAGACATGAAAGTCTCCTTACTCAATGATGGTCCTGTGACCATTATTATAGATAGTAAAAACAAGGCATGAAAAAGGACATTAGATTATTATCATTAGCTGAGCTCCAAACGGAGATCGCAGCGCTGGGCGAAAAGGCATTTCGTGCCAAGCAGGTGTATGAGTGGTTGTGGAAGAAAAGCTGCACGGATTTTAATCTCATGACCAACCTCTCTTTGCCCTTTCGCGAAAAGCTGAAGTTGCATTTTGAAATCAATTCTATCCAGTTTGACAAGCATCAGGTCAGTAATGATGATACGATCAAGTACAGATTCACCCTACAAGATGGGCATAAGATAGAATCGGTCCTTATACCAGTACATAAAGATAAGCGCTACACGGTGTGTGTGAGTTCGCAGGTCGGTTGTAGCCTGAGCTGCAAGTTTTGCGCGACAGGCCAGATGGAACGCATGCGTAACCTAGATCCTGGAGAGATCTATGATCAGGTGGTCAAGGTGAGTGCCCATAGTGAGGAGCTCTATGGACATGGTATCACTAATATAGTATACATGGGGATGGGCGAACCGCTGCTCAATTATAAGAACACACTCCAATCTGTGCGCCTCATCACTTCTGACAAAGGCCTCGCTATGTCGCCCCGGCGAATTACGATCAGCACGGTGGGTATCGCCAAGATGATACATAAGTTATGTACCGAAGATATCAAGGTCAATCTTGCCTTATCCCTTCACGCTGCAGATGATGAAAAACGTAGTGAGATCATGCCGATCAATCATCAGAACGACCTCGCTTCCTTGATGGTAGCGCTCAAGGAGTTTTTCGAAAAGACCAATAACCGTATCAGCTACGAGTACATTGCTTTCAAGGATTTTAACGACAGCATCAAGGACGCAGAAAAGCTGGTCAAACTCTGCTCCCAGTTTCCTGTCCGGGTAAACATCATAGAGTACAATCCTGTGGAAAACGTTACCTATACGAAATCTGCTGAGGACCAAATCAACAAATTTGCGCAACATCTGACTAAGAAAGGCATCATATGTACGGTGCGTAGATCGCGCGGGAAGGACATCGATGCGGCTTGTGGGCAGCTGGCGAATAAGGGGTAGGTAGGGGAATATAAAACCTCAAGCCATCGTTCGTGTTTACAAATAGGGCCTAGATTCCGTTCTATCAGAGGACAGCGGATATACAGCGCATATGATGCATTAGAGTAAATGCAACCAAATTGGGAACATTGTGTATATTTGGAGCGTTATGAGAATTATAGCCATATGTACGCTAAGAAATTACTGGTCAAAGCACAAATCTGCTGAGCAACCTTTAAAATCTTGGATTCAGGAGGCTGAAAACTCAATATGGAAGAATGCAGCTCAACTTAAAGCTAAGTATAGGAATGCCTCAATTATCACTTCGAAAAGAGTCGTATTCAACATCAAAGGAAATGACTATCGACTAATCGTAGATATTGAGTATAGATTAAAAATAATATTCATTATATGGATCGGAACACATTCTGAATACGATAAAGTTGACGCTAAAACAATAAGTTATGATTAAGCCAATAAAGAATAAAAAGCAATACAAAGATTATCTAAAACAAGCATATCAACTTATGCAACTTGAACTGAAGGTAAATTCTGTTGACTCAGACAGGTTACAGTTATTCAGTATACTAATTGAGCAGTATGAAAAAGAGAATTTTCCAATTGAACCTCCTCATCCAATTGAAGCAATTTTATTCAGGCTCGATCAACTAAATATGAAGAAATCCGAATTGTCGAAAATATTGGGCACAAGAAGTCGAACAAGTGAAATACTTAGTGGTAAAAGAAAGTTAAGCCTTTCAATGATTAGAAAGCTGAATACTGAGTTAAATATTCCAGCTGAAGTTTTAATTCAAGATTACCAAATGGGTAACGCATAATAACATGCTGTGATCAGGGAATCGTTCCTTTGTCACGACTCCCGATACAGCCGATCCGATAGCTGCAATAAGTACAATACAAATATTAAAAACACATAACATGAAAAAAATAACATTCTTATTAGCCCTTAGCCTCATGCTTACGCAGGGTATCATAGCGCAAACAGGCATAGCAGGCGTGTGGAAAACCATAGATGACGAGACGGGTGAGGCCAAATCTCACGTAGAAATCGTGGAAAAAGACGGCAAATATTACGGCACCGTGGTGGAGATATTGACGAATCGCAAAGATGCGAAATGCACGGACTGTGATGATCACCGCAAGGATCAGCCCGTACTAGGCATGACCATCCTCGAAAACCTCGAAGTCTATAAGGATTACTACAGCTACGGCAAGATTCTGGACCCTAACAATGGCAAAATCTACAAATGCAGCGCCTGGTTGGAGAACGCGGATGAGCTGACCGTGCGTGGATATGTAGGTATTTCAGCCCTCGGACGCTCCCAAAAGTGGTATAGAGTAAAAAATTAGGCATAGATGCAATAAAAAAGGTCGATTACTTGTTTTATCCATGAATGTTTTTAATCACTAAAATCCAAGAATGGAGATAAACTTTACACAATCAGACCTAATTAGGTACATCTACAAAGAAGTTACAATCAACGAAAAGCTGTTAATCGAACAGGCACTCAAGAAAGACTACAGTCTTTACGAGATGTACATGGAGAGCAAAGCAGCCTATGATGAACTTCCGAGAGTAAAATTCAATCCATCAACAGCAACGTTGAACGCGATCATGAAGTACTCTTCACAAACACCAGTAGAAGCCTAGTCTCAAACACTGAACCTTTAGTTCAGAAAGAAATTAAAAATCCTTTATCGCTCCTTTTGAGTGGTAAAGGATTTTTTCGTTTTGGGAGTGTCACCAGATTCCGCCGAGCTCCATCTGCTGCCGGGCTCTTGCGGGGTTCCCGTCCTACGGACACCTCCTAGCGTTGGTCCCTATCGATCCCTCACTCGGGCTACACTACTCGTAATAGGTTATATCATATATTCGAAACGATGTGGAATGCCGATTAGAACCATAAGAAACTACTATGTTATTCATGTGGTCTAAGATATGATACTTTTCTCTATCTTTTTTTTTGCCAATATATTTTTGCGTTGATTTTCGTACCGTATAGCTTCCATTCATTTTTCTAGGATAATGCCTTTTAAATCTTAAGCCTCCTTTCCAATAATTCGTTTTTTCATCGATTGTTTCTCCTTCAAGCTTATAGCCCTTTGTTTCTTTCAAGAAACCATTTTTATCGTACTCATAAATAGAATACGTGCCCAAATCAAAAGTTTCTCTTCCTACGCGTTGAGTAAAACTAGACATCCTTGGCCTATGAATAGAGCACTCTAGAACACCATCTTTGCTATAGTAATATTCAATTAAAGAGGTAGTAACATACGATGCATAATTATAATATTTATGAGATATTAAATTGCCATCTACATCGTAAGTGAGTTCGTCAGTTTTCTTTTTAGTGTTGTCAGTAAAATAAAAAAGGCTTGATTTTCTACCCTCCTCAAAATACTCTATTTCTTCAATAGCAAGTGTTCGGTCTATACCTTCCATTCTTATTTCTACTATTCGATTTTGACTATCATAGGTATATTCAAATTTACTATCGAATACAACACTATCCAATTGGGTTCTAACAGAACGAATTAATAAGCCATCCTTATACTCAAACGTATCGATGTGAGAATCATCAATAGACTTCTTAGTCTTCTTTTCTGGAGGTCTCAAATCCTTATATTCGCTTTTTGTTAGGCGACCCTTGTTATCAAAATAGTAATTGTATAAAGTCGATGATTTTTCTGGATAATCGATTAAGGAGATATTAAACTTTACATTTGGCTCGGAGTCTGTAAAAAGTCTGTAACTTTTGACGCTAATGCTTTTCACCTTTCCATTAAAATCAAATAGACTAAGTTCACCATAATTCCTTAAACCGACATTATTCTTTGTTATAACTTTATCTAGCAACACTTGCCCTCTTGCTTCATGAATAAAGCAGGCAATACAAAAAAGAAAAAGAAGTAGGAATCTCATACAGAAGCTCTAGTAAATAATGGTCTAAGATAAGTGAATTGAGTAGATTATAAAAGCAATGGTTTTAAGGAAATTAAAAACTATAGCTTCCTAATAGCACAGA
>CAKZVJ010000090.1 GCA_937923345.1 uncultured Saprospiraceae bacterium | reverse complement strand
GGCAAAATTGCAAATCTTGGAGTCAGTGTGGAGAAAGTAGAAGAAGCACTCAAGGCCATTGAGTTTCCAAATGTCTGTACGGTCCAGATCATTTTCAACATGTTTAGACATCGTCCAAGCGAGCTCTTTTTTCAAGAAGCTAAAAAGAAAAATATTGGGATTATTGCTAGAGTTCCTCTAGCGAGTGGCCTCCTCTCTGGGAAGTTCAATAAGGATACAACCTTCGAAAGCGACGATCACAGAAATTTTAATCGCAAAGGAGAAGCCTTCGATCAAGGAGAAACTTTTTCTGGGCTGGACTATGATTTAGGATTAGAGGCAGTCGAAAAGATACAAGCCATCTTTCCAAATGATATAGCCTTGGCTAATATAGCACTCAAATGGATTCTGATGTTTGAAGAAGTAAGTTGTGTGATTCCTGGGGTATCTAGAGTCGAGCAATTGCATGCTAATTTACTGACAAAAGATGTTGGGGACTTGAGCCCGATTCAGATGAAAGCCGTCAAAGGAGTATATGATGAATTGGTGCGTCCTTCTGTTCATCATAGATGGTGAAGAGTCAATGTACAATCTGTCAATGTGCAATGAGGTGACGTGTACCTTGTATTTTCTTGAAGACGCTGTCTTATAGTTTTATAAACTTAAGTGCCTGTTTTATTCTTAGAAACGCCAGTGTGGTGATTGCTAATAGTGTTGGAAAGAGAAAGAATCTTGTAACTAAAAATCCATCTCCGCAGTATCCTCAATATCCATATACCTCTTCATTTTCTTTAGGATTACTTTTAGGTGATGGGTCTCGTCTCTGGTTACGAATGTAATGGCGAGGCCTTCAGATTCAGCTCTTCCGGTACGCCCTACTCTATGCACAAAATCTTTTGGGGATCTTGGGAGTTCATAGTTAATGACATATGGAAGTTCGTTGATGTCGATGCCTCTTGATATCAAGTCTGTGGCCACCAGTACACGCAGCTTTTTAGATTTGAATTTCTCTAAAATGTCAATTCGCTCGGCTTGGCTTTTTTTGCCATGAATAGAGTCGGCCTGTATTCCGTTCTTATTTAATTTTCCAGCGACCTTGTCTGCTCTTTGTCTAGAGGAAGCAAATACCAGAACCTGCTGCATCCCTTTTTCTTTGATCAGATGCCTGAGTAGTGGCCCTTTTTTCTTGTCGCTAACAAAGTAGCCCGCCAAATTGATGAGCTCCGTAGCTTCCGCTTTCTCTTTTATTTCGAACACCTTTGGTTCGTGAAGCAGTACTTTTTTTATCTCCTCTAGTTTCTTATTCAAGGTGGCGGAGAATAACATGTTTTGCCTCTCCTTTGGTAAGAGGGTCAAGATATTTTGCATCTCTTCTTGAAAACCTAGATTAAGAATTTTGTCTGCTTCATCTAGGACCAATACTTCTACTTTGGATAAGTCAACAGCATTGGAGTCTTCTAGGTCTATCAGTCTTCCTGGAGTAGCGATGAGTACATCTGTCCCAAAAATACTTTTCATTTGCGGATTGATAGATACGCCACCGTATACCGCCAAAGATTTTACAGGCTTAGGTAAACTCTTAGCCAAGGATTGGAACACCTCGGCGACTTGTATCGCCAATTCTCGCGTAGGTACTAATACTAATACCTTTGGCTGTCGTGTCTTTTGATTTGCTACTCCTTTGTTGATAAGTCGGTGTAAAATTGGTAACACGAAACTCGCCGTTTTCCCAGATCCTGTTTTGGCAATGCCTAGTAGGTCTTGTCCTTCTATAGCAGCTGGGATGACTTGTGTCTGGATAGGCGTAGGAGTATTGTATCCAAGCAGTTTGATGTTGTCTAGCAAAGCGCTATGAAGAGAAAGGTCTTTAAATGCCATCTTTATTTTTTGATGATATCCGTAAAAGTACATTTTACTAATAGAGCACAAAGTAGTGCATTTATTGGAAAGGAAGAGGTAGCCCTATGTTATCTTTGCCTTCTTTGATTCTTTGTGTTTCCTTGAAAGAGAGGTGCAGAAAATTTTCACCACAAAGACACAAAAAAAACAAAGGAAGACATACCTCTTTGTTCCTTTTGTCCCCTTTGCTCCTTTGTGTTTTGCTAAGACGTAGCTCTATGTTTTTTTTGCCGCTATTGCCCCTTTGTATTTCTCGATTCTATTACCATAAAAGTTAAACTCAATAAATCATTATTGAGCATGACACGTGTATGGAATCGATGGTGCAACCCCATCAAAGAATAGCTGGGCAAGCATCGACTAACGTAAAAAAGCCAAGCCAAGAAGTGCTGAGGCACTTCTTGGCTTGGCTTCTAAAATGTTCGTCGAGGCTTTCAGCCTTGATGCTATACACGTATCATGGCGCAGCTACTTAACGAACGGAAGCAACAGAAAAACCGCAAAATGTAAAATGTCAAACTGCAAAATGTAAAAGTATAATAAGGTGAGGGTGATAAAGAGCTTGGAAACAAAGGAAGATGAGAGCGTAGCTAGTTGACGTACATTAATATCAAACCCTTTAAATTTTAAAAAGCTTTCCACTCTCCACTCTCCATTCTCCACTCTCCACTCTCCACTAATTTATTTTCGGATGAGAGATAGGAGAGGTGACCAGCTCTGCTGGGCAGTCCGAATGTAGCGTAGCGGAATGAAGGACGGGGAAACATAGCTGTGAATTTGGCGCTGTCACATCTTCAGGAATGTACTCTAATATTGGTTAATAATTGTTGGAATTAAATATCCTCTAATTACAAAAGAGTTTTTGTTTACCAAACCTTGATACTTTTTATGATAAGCACCTTCTTTATCTCTCCAAGGTTATAAATCGTAAACTATATAGAAACGAGTAAAATACCTTTCTGCCTTCTTGTAAGTATTATCTTCAAATACTTTTCTCAATTTATTTTCTGGCAAATTAAAAAGACAAGATTCTTTAGAGAAAATAAAATCCCAAAATAAAAACCCGTGATTTATAATCATTACTTCTATTTTTGCCTCTACTAGATTCTCGCGGGCATCTTCGGAATATCTACCTAGAGCCGCATACATTTCTACCATGAAAGCGGAGTCATTTTTCACCTCTTTGTCAATAAAGGTTTCGAAGTCAATATACCTATATAAATTGCCTGAATCTTGAGAAAGAACAACACCATGAAAAAAAAGTAGGAATATAATTATTCTTATCATTTCCATTTTTTATTATTTAATTAAGGGCACCTCTATTAACTATATTCTACAAGTCCATTGTTCCAATTTTTGTTTTGGGCAGTTTTCATAAATATAAATAATGCAAGTAATTGCTCATTTAGAGAACTTAGAGAAAAAATTGAGTTTATTTACTACCGTAAATA
>CAKZVJ010000089.1 GCA_937923345.1 uncultured Saprospiraceae bacterium | reverse complement strand
ATTGACCATCTCTATTGTCTGGTGCATATTGCGCAGTGGGATAGAAATCGCACCCGCGATTGCCCCCTTTTTGCCATATCGCTGCAGTCCCGCGGTGTCCGTGCCCCCCTTAGGCAGTATCTCCGCTTGCCACTTTATCTTGGCCTTGTCCGCCGTCTTTTTCATATAGTCGACCATACGATAGTCACATATCGTAGAGCCATCCATGACCTTGATCGCCGTCCCGTGCCCCAGTCGCGTGATCATCTCATGCGGCTGCGCACCCGGCACATCATAAGCTATGGTCACATCTAGCCCAAAGGCAAAATCTGGATCAACATGGCCGGCAGAGGAGATCGCGCCACGCAGTCCTACTTCTTCCTGCACCGTGAAGGTGGCATAAAAATCAAAAGGTATCGCCTTGCCCTTGAGTGCCTCTAGGGTCTTGAGCAAGATGTATACAGAGATACGATTATCGAGAGATTTGCTATTGATGCAGTCTCCCATTTCTATCATTTCGCGCTCTCGTGTGATCGCATTGCCAAGCGAGATGTATTTTTCTACTTCCTTTTTGGACATCCCCGTATCGATAAAATAGTCGCTTATCGGCACTACTTTTGACCGCTCTTCCGCCCGCATGATATGGATAGGCTTGGTGCCCATGACACCGATGATGTCCTTCTTGCCATGGACGATCACCCGCTGCGAGGTCAAGGTCTTCGGGTCAAATCCGCCCAAGGTATGAAAACGGATAAACCCCTCCTCATCGATATGCGTAACGATAAAGCCTATCTCATCCATATGTGCCGCCGCCATGACGCGCTTCTTTTTCTTTCCCTTTTTGATGGCCAGGACGTTGCCCATGGCATCTACTTGGAGTTCATCGCATAGGGGAGTGGCTAGCTCAATGACCAAATCACGGATGCGTTTTTCATATCCAGAGGTCCCTGGTGTCTTACAGATTTTGTCTAGTGTTTCGAAGTCGATCATGTCTTGTAATATCATTAATAAAGTCTAAAGGTAGCATTTTAGGAGTTAAAAGTAGACCTTAGGTTTTGGCATTTAGCTGTTGGTATATATAACTATTAGCATTTGGCTGTTGGCATTTAGCCGTTGGTATATAGCTGTTAGTATTTAGCTATTGGCCTTTAACTGTTGGCATATATAGCTGTTAGCATTTGGCTGTTAGCATTTAGCTATTGGACTCTAGCCACTAGCTGCTTATCCTTATAAGAGCGCAGCGAACACACCCAGGCTAGGACCTAGAGACCTAGAGACCTAGAGACCTAGAGACCTAGCTCCCTTTTTCAAAATTCATCCTTCATAACTCATAATTCATAATTATTTTCCCTAGCCCCTTAGAGACCTAGCCCCCTAGCCCCCTAGATACCTTTTTTCCCCAATATCAATTCTTTCCCGTAATATTGTTGTACAAATACAGACGATGTCATTGATAAAGAAATTAGCTGGGCAGACCATCATTTATGGTCTCGGGAGCATCCTGCCGAGGGTGTTGCAGCTCATTATATTTCTGCCCTATCTGACCAACAAGTTCAATGACACCCCAGGCGAGTACGGTTTGCACGGCGTCATGTATGCTTTCGCAGGATTTCTTTTAGTGCTATTGACATTCCGTATGGAGACCTCATTTTTTAGATTTGGTAGCGAAAAGGGAGCATTAGAGAATATATATAGTACCACTTTAACCACCTTGTTTATTGTGGTACCCATTATTATGGCGCTGTTGTACGTTTCAGGAGAGCCTATCGCAGGCTATTTGTCCAATGTGGGAGATGCCCGCTATGTGAGGATTATACTGCTCATTTGTGCACTTGATATTTTGGTGGCTTTACCTTTTGCACGCCTGAGGCTAGAAGAGCGCCCCATCAAATTCTCCATCCTTAAGATAATTGCTGTACTTGTGAATCTTGGGTTTATATTCCTCTTTTTGGAGTGGTTGCCAAATACGGATTTCGCTTGGTTGCAATACTCACCAGACCGTCAATTAGAATTTGTATTCCTCGCCAATTTGCTCGCTAGCGGATGTACATTTCTGTTTTTGCTTCCCGAGATACTCAAAAATAAATGGTCGATTGACAAATCTGCTTTACGTCGTATTATCAAGTATGCATGGCCACTTATCGTGGTCGGCGTAGCAGGGATTATCAGTCAATTGTCTGACCGCTGGTTGGTCAATATCCTATCCTCAGGATCCGAAGAAGAACGAGAGATACAAGCAGGATTATACAACGCGGCCGTCAAGTTCGCGGTGATTATGCAGCTCTTTATCCAAGCCTTCAACTACGCGGCAGAGCCTTTCTTCTTTCGCCAAGCGGCGGATAAAAACGCCACGCAGACCTATGCGGATGTAGCTCGTGCCTTTACCTTTGTAGGCTGCTTTGCCTTTCTCTTTGTCATATATTACGAGCCAGAATTACAGAACATATTCCTCGGCTCCAACTTCCGAAGTGGATTGAATGTCCTACCCATATTATTATTAGCCTATCTTTTCCTAGGCCTGTACTACAACTTTTCTGTATGGTACAAGATCAAAGATAAGACCATAGTAGGCGCCTGGATTGCTATCATCGGTGCCATCATCAGCCTTACGATCAATATCATCTTCATACCTAAGATGGGCAATTTCGCAGCCGCTTGGGCCGCCTTCTTCACTTTCGGTACTATGGCTACCTTAGGCTACCTCGTCGGCAAAAAATATTTTCCAGTCCCTTACCGCATGGACAAAATAGTGGGACTCCTCTTCATGGCCATAGCCTTTTACTTCGCTAATAAGTATGCCTTGGAATATCTTGCCTTGGGTCGATGGACGACTAT
Organism: uncultured Saprospiraceae bacterium; assembly: GCA_937923345.1. Taxonomy (GTDB): domain Bacteria; phylum Bacteroidota; class Bacteroidia; order Chitinophagales; family Saprospiraceae; genus JALZVN01. The sequence goes on along the minus strand of CAKZVJ010000089.1, from coordinate 543 downwards.
GCTTTTTAGCACCGTCTTGTTGCTACTGTTCGCCGCGATAGCAGGCTTCTGGGAGCGCCGTTTTTTCCAAAGAATTTTGAAGTAGTATTTTGATTGAAGTAGGGTAGAGGAGGGCGCGTGCTCGACTGCAGGCTAGCGCACACCACGCTTTCCGCTTGTATTCGATACGCTAGACAGCAGTTCAGCTAAGCCCTTGCATCCGTCTCCTCCTCTCGTCGGAGCCAGCTGCAAGCGCAGCTTCACAGCAGTCCAGCGCACCTCATATCGCTACTATCGTTCGCGCAAAGGAAAATATCTCATACAAATCATACGTTATTTTTGTATATTTACTATCATGAGAATAACTCCTTCATAAGGATTAGAGATATTTATTAACCATTTTAAATACTAGAATATGCCATTATTACGATTATGTGAGCCTACCGTTCTACCGTTCTACCGTTCTACCGTTCTACCGTTCTACCGTTCTACCGTTCTACCGTTCTACCGTTCTACCGTTCTACCGTTCTACCGTTCTACCGTTCTACCGTTCTACCGTTCTAC
>CAKZVJ010000088.1 GCA_937923345.1 uncultured Saprospiraceae bacterium | reverse complement strand
CAGTCGAGTCGTCGTCCATTGGTCTAGCTACAGGCGGGTCATCCGCTTGTACTCCATCTGCCATACTATTGTTCAGGATAGTCGTCGCTCGTATTCGCTCCTACGGGCTCATCCTTCTCGTCTCCTTCCTTCACGAATAGTCTAGCAGATTGCGTATCGCTTCTACCCCTATCGCGAGGCTGTTACGAAAGTCCTATATTCTTATCCACAAGATACAGGAGCGTTATGTTGAAAAGTTGAGTAAAAAGAGCGCATCATTTTTAGTATTTTGAGACTGCTAAAAATAGAATAAATGGGAGAGATAAAAGGAACTGTACGCAATCAATATAGGATGTTCTGTCTTGAGTCAGAGATTGGATCAGAAAGCGAAGTACGATTTTTAGATGTGTTTGTAGATTCTATGGATTTAGATCTAATGGGATTTACAATGCGAGAAGAAAAATCAATGGGCAGAAATGCTTATTCGACTGGCAGTTTGGTAAAACTATATCTATACGGATACTATAATGATATTAGATCAAGCCGACAGTTAGCAAAAGCATGCAAGATAAATTTAGAGGTTAAATGGTTGGTAAATGAAATTAGCCCATCATATAAAACTATATCAGAATTTAGACGTCAAAATACTCAAGGCTTGAGCGAGATTTTTGATTACCAGATGCATTTTCTACGCAAAGAAGGTGCCTTTGAGCAAGAAACAACAATTGGAGTTGATGGAACAAGGTTACATGGACAAAATTCAAAGCTAAAAAACTTCAATGAAGAAAAACTAAAACAACTTATCTCGAGAGCAGAAAAGCAGATTGAGCAATATTTACAAGCTTTGGATAAAGCTGATGAAGTAGAGTCAAATAGTGAGCAGCAGCAAAAGGATTCGACACAACAAGAAGATTCTTTAAGCCAAGACACAAGTGTTAAAAAAGAAAAGCTGAGTACAATACAAACCAATCTAATCAAGAATAAGGAGCTGTTGCGAAAACTTGAACAAAGCGAACAAGAACAAATATCAACAACAGATCCTGATGCTCGACGCATGGGACGCTTAAGAGGCTCATCAATAGTAGGATATAATGGTCAAATAGCCACAAGTGGAAAAGATAAATTGATTGTTGCGGCACAAGTTGTAAATAAGCCTGATACAAATACCCTAGCTCCAATGTCGAAACAAGCACAACAAAATATGGGAAAAGATCGATTGGATGTATTAGCTGATTGTGGCTTTAGTGAAGGGGAGCAATTATACGAATGCAGTAAAGCAGGCTTGACCACGTTTGTGCCAGCAAAGCCAGCGCCATATGAAAAAAGTAAAGGAGAATATGCAAAGTCGAAGTTCATCTATGACCAACAGAAAGATGTTTATCTATGCCCAAATAATAAAGAACTACAAACAAATGGGAAATGGTATATCAGAAAGAATAAAGGCAGAAAGCCAAAGCGATTTCAAGAGTATATCATGCGCAATAATGGATGTGTAGATTGTCCATTTAGAGCAAAGTGCCAAACGAGCAAAAGCATAGAGATAAATAAGCAGAAAAACATAAAAAGATATGAACACGAGGAGTATAAAATAGAAAGCGATAATAGAGTGAAGGCCAACAAGGAATACTATAAAAAACGGAAAGCTATAGTAGAGCATCCATTTGGCACATTCAAAAGAAGTATGCACTTCACATACTTCTTATTAAAAGGCTTAGAAAAGGTAAATACAGAATTTAAACTAATTTGTAGCTGTTACAATATTAAAAGATTGATAAACTTAAAAGGGATAAAATGGCTGATTGAAGCATTTAGAAGCATTATTTGCAATTTATTATCGATTCTGGTAGTGACATCCACTATTGGCAACCACAAACTGCAAAATCACAAAATCAGCTGCTCATGAAAAAATCATATTCTTAATGGAAAATTTAAATTTCGTAACAGCCTCTCGCAAAGGATAGTAAGGAGCCCGATTTTTTTATCGGGCGTGCGCAGGCCTGACGCTTTTCAGTCAGGACAAGTACCAAAGCGAACGCGGCGTCCTGCATAGCCTGGTACCCAGACAAACAAAAAGGGGCGATGAAAATATTTTCATCGCCCCTTTTTGTTTGTCTGGGTATGCGCCCAAAGTATTACATTTTTACAAAACGCTTAGCTACTACTCCTGCTTCACTCTTCAGGACTAGCATGTAGATGCCTCCATCCAAATGGCTCACATCCATCTGACTAGTTTGTCGTCCCGCACGCTGAGAAAAAGAGGCCTGCACACTTTCTTGATAGCGACCATCTAGGCTAAATATCTGCGCAGAAATCTCCACCGCATTTGTAAAAGAAACCTCCACATTCAGCACATTTTGCGTAGGTGTGGGATAAAGAGTCAAACTAGAAATCTCTTCGATAGTCTGCACCGCAGTAGAAATAATATCAAAAGTCTCCATCAACACACATCCATTGGCATCGGTCACCGCCACCTGATAGGTCCCCTGTGGCAGCTCAGATATATCCTGCGTCGTCTCGCCATTGCTCCACTGATAAGTGTACGGCTGTACGCCTCCAGACACTTCGATATCGATGGTACTATTATCACCAAAAGCATACGTTGCATCCGCAGTGAGGGCGAGTGCCTCCGGTTCTGTGACCACAAATTCTCTTACGGAACTACATTCTAGCGCATCGGTCACAGTGACCTCGTAAGTGCCTGCGACCAGACCTACGATAGATAAAGAAGTAAATCCATTGGACCAAGCAAATGAGTATGGAGGAATCCCATCACTTATCATTGTAAGTGAGACGGCTCCACTGGCATCACCAGCACACAGCACATCTTCTACTTGTCCGTCTACCAGTATCTCACTAGGCTGACCGACCACGATAGACTCCGTCAACGTGCATCCTTCCGCACTAGTCAGAGTGACCGGATAGGTACCAGCGGCTAACCCATCAGCGACCTGTATTGAGGTATCATCCCCTACTATCTGGATAGTATACATTCCGTTTTCAGCACCAAAGCAAGTGGCATCTCTAACCTCTAGCGAGACCTCCAATTCAGTAGCCTCCCTTATCACAAAATCCTCTTCGTGTACACAACTATTAGCATCCGTCACCGTCACCGTATAGATCCCTGCCATCAGATCAGTATTGGTATTACCAGTCACATTATTGCTCCAGCTATATTGGTATGGGCCTGTCCCACCAAAGGCTAATACAGATATCGACCCATCGCTATCGCCCGCACACGTAATCTCCTCAATCGTACTGACCAGCTCTATCGGCTCCAACACCGTGATCGAAAAGGACTGAATCGTCTCGCATGATCCGCCATCATTGACGGTCACGGTATAGATGCCTCCTGGCAGCATATCTATCGTCGCTGTAGTCATCTGGTTGGACCAACTGTAGGTGTAGGTACCCGAGCCTCCACTCGCTACGACTGCTATCGAAGCGTCATCGACATCAGGACAAGTCAACTGAGTTACACTTGCTGTCAAGACGATATCAGAGTTTGCATTTAGGACAAATGAGACAGTAGCTTCACATCCATTGGCATCTACTATAGTCGGCATATAGTTACCTGCTGCTAGAGCATCTCGATTGGCACCTATTGCTCCATCCGACCAAGTGTATTGGTAAGGAGAAAGTCCCCCACTGGCCAATAAAGTCACTGAGCCAAATGTACCACAAGAAGGTTGCTCATTGATCTGCACATTCGCCATCAATGGCTGTGGGATAGTCTCTGAGAAGGTAGCTACCACTTCCGTTCCATTATCATCAGTGACCGACACTAAATAATCCTGTGTGATATCCGCCATTATGCTCGGCGTCGTTGCTCCCGTACTCCAAGAGTAGGCATAAGGCTCGACACCTCCGCTCACCACTGCTGATAATGTAGTCCCATTTACACAGCTGAAGGTAGAGGCTATGTTGGCCGCTAGTGGATCCACTGTAGGCGTCTCGACGTTAATCGTCGTGCTAGTGGTCAACAAATTATTGTTTTCATCTGACTCCGCTACAGCCCCATCAGCATCTACCAAAAAGTGCAAATAGTACGCTCCATCTGCTGTCCCCAATGGTACGCGTATAGCACCAGGCACATTAGGTATCACTCCCGGAAAAGTATTGCCTGTAGGCACCTCTCCTACAAATGGATCGTTGGCACTAAACTGAGTATCATCGGATAAGTACATTGCTACACGATAACTTTCCGTAGCGACGACGTTGCTATTGTTATTGAGATCCCAAGTAAATTCTACTATATCGTCTGGTGCAAAGGTGCCGCTAAATCCATTGACATTGGAGGCGAACAAATCTGGCAACTCCATCACAGGATCTATGATCTCGGTGGTCGCCGTTTCGAAGATAATCAAATCCCCTGAGGTACCTGAGCCATTCGCCACATTTCCTACCGCGTAGAACGTCACGTTTGGATCCACCTCTGCTGGCGTCGTCCAGTCCACCTCCCAAGTCACTATTCGGTTGGCATCGTATCCTTGCGCTGGGCTGTGTCCCAGATAGTTTCTACCATTGTTAGTATTAACCGTGACTGCCCCACCTGTAGAAGGGTTGGTAAATGTCCCTGCCGCCGTGTCATCACTTTTCAGCGCCACCATCTGCATACCTGCACGCGCCGACAATCCGTCTGGATTCGCCACCTCGACAGTCACTCTATAAGTGGTACTCGGAGTCACTTCAGCCGGCAAGCCTAAGATTTCCAAGGAGCCCATGAAGCCGTTGGAATTATTGCCGCCGTGACAGGAAGTACAAACGCCATCGCCTGGTGCACCTGTTCGGCCCAATGGGGGCGCAGAACTAAATCCAGAAAACATTTGGGTGATAAAAAGGAAGAGCATCAAGGCATAGGCGGCTCTCATTTTGGTGTAATACTTCTTGTTCATGGTTTGTATTTTTTATGATTTATTTATTTTGGGGCTGCCCCCCTTGGCTGCCCCTCAAGCTTTGCTGACAGGGGGACCGCGCTATTCGGGACTCCACTACGTTTCGGTATATGTCTTGCCTGGTAAAGTCGACAAGCCATACACGGCTTCGTACCTCGCCTCCCTACTATCGCTCATCCGTTAGACTGTATTAGGAGGTAAAGCGTTGCATGAATTTACGTCAAATCCTCATTGATTGGATTACTATTAAGATAATTTCGTCAAGAGGTGACAAATAAATCGACTTTGAACAGTTTTCAGGCGAAAAAAGACACGTTTTTTCAACAAATGTTAAATTTTCTAATTAATTTTAGAGAGACAAGATTTCCTTGAGAAATTTTACACCTAAAACCAACGCCTGATATGAAACAAATATTTCTACTCTCTGTGTTATGTCTGTTCTGCTTTTCTGTTTTTGGACAGTTTCAAAATCCCTGTGCGCCTGTCGGAGAGGACAGATGTGAGAACGCTCCATTGATCAATTCTTGCCAACTAGATGGCTGGAGTAGTCATACCGATCCACCTGGTTTAGATTATAGTTGGAATGGTGATGTACCTAGAGCAGGATGGTGCAATGGTAGATTTACTATTGAAAATAATCAATGGTTGAAATTTGAAGCCGTAGAAGATCATCTATATATAGACGTAGATGTATCTGGATGCAGCAATAGAGAAGGTATACAAATGGCAGCTTACGAATTAGTAGACCCTGTTACTGGAAATTGTCCTGGAGAACAGATTACCTGTTTTGGAGAAGCCTCAGGCCAAAATCTTTCCTTGGTATTTGAAATAGATGATTTAGTACCTGGTGTAGAATATCTGCTGATGATAGATGGATTTGCCGGAGATGGTTGTCCTTTTGTACTTGACATCACTTCTGGGATTCCTCCCACACTTGAGGTGGATGCCAGTCCACTAGCTATATGTCCTGGCGTGGAAGCAGAGGGTGCGCTCAATGCCACCATCACGAATGGTGGAGGAAATAACTTACTTTTTGGCTGGGCTACGGAAAATGGAAATATTGTCTCTGGTGACTTTACGCTCAATCCTATTATTGACGAACCAGGTGACTATACATTTTTTGCCTACAACTTAGAGACTTGTTGTGGTGGATTTACCACAGTGACCGTAGAGGCAACAACCGAATTGCCAGAAGCGCAAGCGACGGTGATACAGCATATAGGCTGTACCACTCAGACAGCTACTGTGAGTGCGCAGGGTTCGGAGACGGATAATGGATTCAATGTCTATGAATACATTTGGACTTTCCCCAATGGAAACATAGCGGGCACAGGTTTTGAGCTGGAGGGTTTGACTTTCTCCGGTGAGTATATTCTGATCGTAAGAAACGTGAGTACTGGTTGTGAGTCCGAGGTCACTGTGGAAGTACTAGAAGATTTTTCAGAACCAGAAATCAGTCTACAAGAGCCACCTATTTTGACTTGTAACAATTCGTCCATTTCATTATTAGTAGATGCGCCGGATGGAAGTACTTTTGAGTGGACCAATGATAATGGGTTTAGCTCCATGGAGCAAGCACCGTCCGTAACTGAACCGGGAGCATATCAAGTCCTAGTGACAGGTCCCAACGGATGCGCTTCAGAAGAAACGATAGTTGTCACTGATGACCTTGACATACCGGAGGTACAAATACAAGCCCTCGTACTTGACTGCGCCAACCCAACAGCGTCCTTAGTGGTAATCAATGATAATGAAGAAACAACTTACTCCTGGCAAGGTCCCAACTTCACTTCTGAAGAAATGGAACCTGTAATCAGTGAGATAGGAACCTATACCCTAGTCGCCACTAATCCAAATGGATGTTTCAACACGTTCATGATCGATGTAATAGAGGATGTAAGCCCGCCAGACATAGCGATAGAAAACGACAATGTTTTGGATTGCAATCTCACTGAGTTTGCTATCAGTTCTGTATCGGATAGTGAGATTACCAGCTATGCTTGGACGGGGCCAGGCAACTTCAGTTCAGCGGAAGCATCGCCTAGTATCTCGGCCGCAGGAATCTATTCCCTAACCGTGATAGATGAAAAAGGCTGTACCAATACTACTGAAATTACCATTACTGATGACCTGACTCCACCAGAGGCAAGTCTGATAGTAAGTGACGTATTGACCTGTGCTACCAATAGTGTACAAATAGAAAGTACCTCTGATCAGATCATAACTGCATATGAGTGGTCCAATAATCTAGGATCAGACTCTACCGCTACAGTTACGGAAGCTGGAAACTATACGGTTACCGTGACTGGAGAGAATGGATGTACGGAAGCATTTGATATTAATGTTGCAGATAATTTTGCAGCACCTACGCCTAATGCTGGACCCGATGCACAGCTTACCTGCGCACAATCTGAAACGATGTTGACTGCGAGTGGCACTTCTAATACTGGAGGCGGTCTGAGTTATGAATGGACCTTGAATGGAAATACGATTGGTATGGAAGCGAACCTACCTGTTTCTGCCACGGGTACCTACGAGCTGATCGTTACTGATGACATCAACGGCTGCACGGCCATTGATGAAGTGGTAGTCAGTACGGATGACAATATACCAGCAGTAGTGTTAGAGGAGGCGGCCACTATCGACTGCAACAACCTTAGCATTACGCTTTCAGGTGTCAACTCCAGCGCTGGCCCCAACATCGTTTATGAGTGGCTAGATCAAAATCAAAATGCCCTCTCCAACAATGCGACCATAGATGTGAGCTCGATAGGGACCTATACTTTCATTGTCCGAAATACAGATAATGGCTGTGAATCTGAATTGCCTATCCAAGTTGGAGAAAACTTTGACGCTCCAGATCCAGAAGTGATTAATATCGAAATGCTGAATTGCTTGGTGACTGATTTTACAGTTAGCGCCATTGAGTCAAATACGGATATAGATGATGTCAGTTATCAGTGGTTTGATACAGACAGCGGCAGCCTGCTTGGACAATCCTCCAACTTAGACATTAGCACTGCCGGCAATTATAATCTCGTAGTAACTAATAACGAGAATGGGTGCATCACAGAATTTCCATTTCCCATTGAGATAAATGAGGATACTCCTATCGCTGATGCAGGGAGTCCATTCACGATAACCTGTGCAGAGACCAGTGCCACACTTGATGCGAGCGGAAGCCAAGGAAACAATTTGACTTATCAATGGCTGGCTAGTGATGGAAGCATCTTTGCGGAGAACGCTACCACTAGTACTTCTGAAGAAGGCGAGTACACCTTGATTGTGACCAATACAGAAAGTGGATGCAGTGCAGAGTCGAGGGTAATCATTGACACCAATGCTGATTTTCCAGAAATTGAATTTAATACGCCTTCAGTAATAAATTGTAATCAGATATTATCGTTCTTAGATGCGAGCAACTCATCAGGGACGGGCAATTTATCTTTCTCTTGGTTTGATGAAAGCCAGACACTAATCTCCAATGATGCAACTATCGAAGTAGACAATGCGGGCAGCTATACTTTAGTCTTGACCGATACAGATAGTGACTGCACCGTTGAAGAATCCATAGTAGTGACAGATAACTTTCTAGAACCAAATGCCGATGCCGGCGAGGACCAAATCATCACTTGCGATATCGTTGATGTCCAATTGAATGGAGGCAACTCTTCTAGCGGCAGCAATTTCAGTTATGCATGGTTCAATGCTAATAATGTACTCTTAGGGAATAATGAAACGGTAAGTGTAGAGACCCCAGGAGAATATACCTTAGTGGTGACAGATAATACGAATGGATGTAGTGCTAGTGCTGCGGTTGTGGTCACGCCTGACGAAAACATTCCTCAAGTAGAAGTGGCCAATGACGGAGTACTTTCGTGTATGCAAAGTGAAGTCAACTTATTCAGCACCTTGGTGGACAATCCAAACTATAGCTATACTTGGCAAAACGAAACTGGAGAAACAATAAGTACAAGCACTTCATTCATAACAGATGTACCTGGTGTGTATACTTTGACGGCTATCGATGGCACCAATGGTTGTAGCAACTCCATGAGTATTTTAGTAGAGGATAATTTCTCTACTCCAGAATTAAGCTCGGGTACTCCAGATGTACTCAACTGTAATCTTGCAGAAGTAGAGATAGCAGGACTCATAAATGATCCTACACAAGATATCAGATATGTATGGAGCAGCGAGACAGAGGATAACATTGGTAACGAGGCTAGCCTCACCGTAGATGCTGCGGGTACCTATAGCCTGATCGCTACTAACCAAAATTCAGGTTGCACTAGCTCTTTGGAAATAGAAGTAGTAGACAACTTCGATATTATAACGCCCAATACTGCTGTGTCCAACGTAATTGACTGCAATGTGCAAAGCGCAGGTGCTGAAGCTATTGGGATAGATGATGACAACTATAGTTACGAATGGTATGATGAGGACGGCAACTTTGTTAGCGAAGGAAAAGACCTAGTCACAGGAACGGCAGGAACATATCAAGTAGTAGCGATTAATACTGAAAATGGATGCAGCGCTTCTGCATTAGCGATCATTGAAAGTGATCTAGAAGTGCCGCCGATCAGTATCCCTAGTGCCGAGGTATTGAACTGTCAAGTATTGGATGTGCAACTGACTGGAGAAACAGATGATGTCGGAAATTATGAATATATATGGCTAAACCCATCTGGCACTCCAGTGTCAACAGATATTTCAATCAATGTATCTGAACCAGGTGAATATCAACTGTTCATTACCAATCCAAATAATGGTTGTGAAAACTCAACCAATGTCCTTGTCCTTCAAGATGTAAATATGCCGGAGGCCATCATAGATGATTTAGCGCCACTGGGATTGTCTTGTACGCAAAGTGAGGTATTGCTAGACGGTTCCGCCTCTACACCAGTAGGCAATGTACAGTATCAATGGTTTGATGAAAATGGCAATTTACTTAGTGAAAACGCTACGTATATTGCAAGCAGCGCGGGTACCTATAATTTGATTATTACTGATCTGTCGACCTTTTGTGAAAATAGTATGAGTACAGTAGTAAGTCAAGATGCAGAGCTGCCTACGGTAGACATTGCACCACCTACTAACCTTACTTGTAATGTCACCAGTGTGGTACTGGATGCCAGCCAAAGTGAGTTAGGGTCTGAATTTGAATATAGCTGGACCACTCCCCCTGGGGCTAGTGGCTTTGACGAAACAGACATTTTGAACCCTAGTGCGTCTACACCAGGAACCTATACACTCACCATAATAAATACGTTGACTGGTTGCCAAAATGAAACTAGTATTGAGATTGGATCTGATTTTGCAGAGCCAAATGCACAGGCGAATGTGACCGACGAATTGGATTGTGTCACTTCAGAAGTTCAGCTCAATACAGACGGCTCCTCTGAAGGAAGCCAATTTGAAAGATCTTGGATTATTGACGGTGTTACGCTGACGAATCTAGACTTTGTAACTGTACAAAACCCTGGTGTGTACACTTTGATTGTTACAGACTTGAATAATGGATGTACTAGCGAATCTTTTGTTACCGTCACTGAAAATACAGAGCAACCTACGGATATTGGTATCTCGGCTGATGATATCGTTTGCTTTGGAGATAATAATGGGTTCATTGCAGTGAACGACATCATAGGTGGTACGGCTCCATACACAATAGAATTGAATGGGCAGATCTTTTCAGACTTCCCCAATATAGACAATCTTGGACCAGGTAATTACCCACTACTTGTAACAGATGCTACTGGATGTACATTAGAGACAGATATCACCATTGAAGAGCCGCCGAGAGTATTTGTAGAACTAGGAGAAGACATAACCATTAATCTTGGCGAATCTACTTTCCTGACAGCATCTACTAATGTTGACCAAATTACTTGGAGCAGTGAAGGAGATCTATCATGTGAGGAGGAGTGCTTAATCCAAGAAGTGAATCCATTTGAAACTACTACCTATGAAATATTGGTAATGGACGAAAATGGATGCCCTGCTGTAGATAACATTACTGTCAATGTCCGATTTGACAGAGCGGTATATATACCCAATATTTTTTCTCCTAATGCAGATGGTATAAATGACTTCTTCAGAGTATTTGGCAATAGTAGTGTACTCAGAGTAAAGAACATGCTGATAGCTAACAAGTGGGGAGAAATCGTATACGAGGAAGAGGACATCTTGCTATCTGATGAGCGCAGATTTTGGAATGGAGAATTCCGCGGAGAAGATTTAAACAACAATGTGCTTGTTTACTACGTCGTAGTTGAGTACATAGATGGCCGTACAGAATCCTTCAAGGGAGATGTCACTCTAATCCGATAACAATAGTACTCTTTTCATGCGGATGAACTCCGCATGAAAAGAGGCTTCAATACTCACTTCCTCTTTTCGTATTGGGTGCTCAAAGGACAAGGATTGTGCATGCAGCATCATTTCTGTCAATCCAAACTCACTTTTAAAAAGTCTATTCTGTTTATTGCATCCATGTGGCCTATCTCCGATGATGGGGTGAAAGATATGTGCCATATGTTTTCGCAATTGATGATAGCGACCTGTTTTGGGATAGAGCGCTACCAGTGAATATCGTGAAGACTCGTGCTTACCATGCGCCAATGGAATTTCGGATTTTTTTAAAGTGTGATAATACGAGATAGCCTCTTGTGTTTTTCCTTCTAGATTTTTCAATGCATAATTTATTTCCCCTTCATCCTCTGTATAGCCTCTGACGATAGCAATATATTTTTTTAGTATAGATGACTCTTTGAATAAGGAACTTAAGGTGGTCTGCATTTCTTTGTCAAGCGCAAATAGCAATACACCAGATGTTTTCCTATCGATTCGGTGCACTGGATAAACCCATTGCCCAATTTGATCCCGAAGTAATTGCATAGCACTCTCTGACACATCAGCTGCTAAACGGGTAGGATGAACCAATAAACCTGGAGGCTTATTAATGGCCATCATACGATCATCACGGTATAAAATCTCAATCATTCCCTATTCTTAAATATTCATATATGTATCCTCTCCGAAAACTCACAAAACCACAAAATGACTCTTTTGGCGATATTTTGCAATCCACTGGCTTTCGCAAAGGACTCTAGTATAAATGTACATACATTATAAATATGTGCAAAAACATATAATAAGGAGACAAATAGGGCTAAACCGGGTGAAATCAAGATATAAGACCCTATTAATAATGAGCGAATATTAAACAATAGTACGTGGCTTGCGCGTTATTACAATAGCCCTTACTTTGCGCTTATGAATAGAAGTCAGACTTCAATATTATACTTTTTACTTATCTGTATGAGCTTAAGCACGCTCTCTGGCCAGGTAGTAATCAATGAAGTCTGCTCTGATAATGAATCTATCATCCTCGATGAGTTTGGAGAAAGCTCTGATTGGATAGAATTGTATAATGCTGGGGACGATATGGTACAGCTTTCAGGATGGTATCTGAGCGATGAAGGTGACAATCTCACAAAATGGCGATTTCCAGAAGTAGGCATATCCCCGAAGGGCTACCTGCTTATTTTTGCTAGTGATACTGGAGCAGGATCACAAGACTTGCATACCAATTTTAGACTATCTGCAAATGGAGAAAGTCTCTACCTATCTGATGCCAATCAAACGCTTATTCAAGAATTAACTTTTCAGGCCATAGCAGAGGATTTCTCTTATGGTCTTATTGGAAATGAGTATGTGTTTTTTGGCACACCCACTCCTAATGCAGAAAATATAAATGCGGACATTGTTGAAATAGCGGAGCGTCCTAGAAAAGTGGAACCTGATTTTTTCTTTACTTCCCCTACTACCATTTCGCTGGAATGCGGCACACCGGATTGTACTATATATTATACGCTAGATGGAAGCAGACCAAACGATAATGATATTCCATATACTGGCCCGATACAAGTTGACACGACTACTTCAATAAGAGCTATCGGCATCGCAGCAGGATATATCGACTCCCCTATCGAGACCTATACTATTTTTATCGGATCAAATCATGACCTTCCGATTGTATCGCTTAATGCAGAGCCTGATGATTACTACTCTTTTGAAGAAGGCATCTTGGTAGATGGCCCGAATGGTGAAGATGTATTTCCGTATCTGGGCTCCAACTTTTGGTCGGACCGAGAAGTAGAAACCAATTTTGAATTTTTTGAATTTGGGCAAAGACAAATTAATCAAACTGTTGACACCCGTGTACATGGTGGCACAAGCGCTCGAACAAGGGCGCAAAAACCCTTGAGGATTTTAGCAAAAGAAAAATACGGCGCTCCATTTATAGACTACCCAATGTTTGCAGAACGAGAAGGCACCCGCCATAAGAGACTTATACTAAGAAATTCTAGTAGTGATTTCAATACTTCTCAACTAAGGGATGCATTTATATCTAGATATATTTCAAGAAATGAAGTGCATCTGGATGAATTGGCCAGTAGGCCTGCAGCTGTTTATATTAATGGTGCCTTCTACGGCATGCTAAATATTAGAGAGAAGTCAGATGAACATTATATCGCCAATCTTTACGGAATTGATCCAAACAGTATGGATTTACTGGAAGAAGACACGCTAGTCACCGTAGGAGACTTTCAAGCATTTGATGAAATGTACAATTTTGTTGTATCTAATGATCTAAGTATTACTGAGAACTATAGACAAGCAGAAGCCTTTTTTGATGTGCAGAACATTGCGGATTATTTTATTGTACAAACCGGTCTCAACAATAATGACTTTGGAGGTAACAATATCAAATATTGGAGAGAGCGTAAGGAAGGTGCTAAATGGAGGTATATACTTTTTGATTTAGATCTTGCATTGGGTTTGAGACCCTGGTCTAGATATGACTATGATCTATTCATAGAAAAAATGGAAAAATATCAGGGCACAAACAGACACATCAATATCTTTCAAGCACTACTGACTAATGAGGAGTTCAAAAATTACTTTTTGAATAGGCATGGTGATTTGTTTAGTACACTTTTTGAAACGGAGACTTTTCAAGAAGAACTAGCTAGAAGTGAATCAGAAATAACAAACGAAGTACAAAATCACTTTGACAGATGGCCGAGTACGAGCTATGAAGAATGGCAAGATGTTCACATGCCCGTCTTGTATACTCACATTGAAAGGAGACCTGCTTTCGCCTATCAATATTTGATTGATTTTTTTGGTTTGAATAAGACTGTGGATTTAGGCCTGCATGCTGCTCCGCTCATTGGTGGAAGAATAAATATCAACTCTATCAGTCCTGAATCACTTCCTTGGCAAGGAACATACTTTGATGGTGTACCGGTGAAGCTTACTGCTGTGCCTGAACTAGGATATCGATTTAGCCATTGGGAATCTTCAGCTGGAACCTTAACAGATAACACTCGCTCCTCTGTAGAAATAAATTTTGCACAAGCAGAAAACATTACTGCTCACTTTGTACTTGCTGAAGATAATGACCCCTATATAGAGGGGGTCTGGTGGACTGGAGGAAGTATAAACGCTCGCTTTGGCATTATTGAAAATAGTGAACTTGAATTTTCTGTTTATGATATATTGGGAAGAGAGGTATTTTATGCTGGATCAAATTCTTTTGATGCTGGAATTCATACTCAAGAGTTTCCTCTTGCCGACATTAGTACTGGAGTTTATTTTTTAACTATGCGCAGTGGATCTCAAGAAATCAGTGCTTCGTTCTTTGTTAGCAATTAATTATT
>CAKZVJ010000087.1 GCA_937923345.1 uncultured Saprospiraceae bacterium | reverse complement strand
ACCTCTGTATCAAAGTTATTTCCTGCCAATATCAAATCCACATTTCCATCCTTATTGACATCTGTGGCTACTATTCCATTGATAGGAGCTACCTGAGCTTGGTTAGGCAACTTCTGTACCTCGAAACTACCACCTTCATTTAACAATACTGAGGAGTAAAAAGTATTGACTTCTAACTTTAAGGAAGTGGCCAATTTCTCACCATATATATCTTGCATGGTAGCATTTGCAAAACCGTTATAAGATTTAAATTTCTCTTTGATGAAGGGCATCTGCTGACTAGAACATTCTCTTCCTCTAGTAGGCACCAATTCTCCTTTGTAGTCCTTACTCAAAACAATATCACATGTACCATTCCCATCAAAATCATCTGCAAACACATAGAATGGCTTCTCCTTCGTGGCTTTAAATTTAGTGTTCGGACTGTTGTTTCCACATATCAAATCCATGTCGCCATCCTTATCTATATCATCGGCAGCTAGACTATACCACCAACCCTTTAACTTATCTACCCCATAATCCGCAGATACATCTGCGAATGAAGAGCCATCAAATTGGAGTATTTTTATATTCATCCACTCTCCAGCAATCACCAATTCTTGTGTATCATCACCATCCAAATCAGTCCATAAAGCATCGGTGACAAGACCTGGCTTTTCAATAGTTGAAGCTATGTCTGTAGTAACATCTGAGAACTTACCTTCATTATTCTCTAAAATATAACTACGTTCTGGATAAGGGTATTTACCAGGCACAGCTCTACCGCCTACAAATAAATCCAGGTCGCCATCCTTATCATAGTCATATGATTTAGCTACCGAGGAAACCGTATTTAGCTTAGGCAAAACTTGTGGCGCATAGCTAAAATTACCCTTTCCATCATTTTCATAGATCCGATCATTCAGAGCAGGAGCGTTTGCTTGAAAATCGCCACCACCTCCGCTACAAACGTAAAGATCTACGTCTCCATCTGAGTCATAATCGAAAAAGTGAGCGTTTACATCTTCGCTTTTTTTATGTTGAGACCAGGGTTGTTTGTTTGCCTCTGCAAATGATCCATCCGATTTTTGTAAATATAGCTTACCATTGTATGCTTTTGCACCACCGATGAAGATATCCTCTAGTCCATCTCCATTCACATCCGCTGCAGCCATTTTTGGGCCCAGCGTGGATTGCTTGTGCGGCAATAATATTTCCTTTTCAAAATCATCAAAGACATTCTCTCGGTGTTGAAAAGACATCCCAGCATTGTTGTGCACGCTTGCAAACAAAGGATTAATAGGAGTTTTATTATTAGTCGCAAGCTGAGCGCTGTTATTAGACTTCGTCTCTATCTCAAGCGTTTGATTGGATTTTATATTTGATAGAACATTACGATTTCCATTAGGCCAAGTAATTTCTACATAGTCTACTTTATCGATATCACCCAATCCAAAGTGAACATAATTCGCTTCCATCGATGATAGAAAGCCTCTCACAGGAGTATACTCCGCATATTGTTTTTCATCCCCATAGACAATAGATATTTTAGTGTTTTGAACGTTTGGAACTAGCTCATTTGATTTCAATTTAAATCTCAAAAAGTTACTTTTGGAATTGTTCTTATATAGCATAGCTAAGCCCTGAGTATTGTTTATCACAAGATCCAAATCTCCATCATTATCCAAATCTCCATATGAAGCACCATTTGAAAAAGTAGGTGCATCCAAACCCCACTCATCACTAACGTTGCTAAAAGTCAAATCTTTATTGTTTCTAAACATGGTATTTTTCAACTTGATACTCGGTAATGCAGCATACAACTGTTTTCGCATCTCTACGGGTACCGTATTGTTTGGAGACTCTGTTCTAATCTTTTGCATTCGTAATCTAGAATCATTATCCCTAGCGTATCTCTTATAACCATTAGTGACAAAATAATCGCGGTAAGAATCATTGTCAAAATCTGCAAAAAGCGAAGACCAACTCCAATCTGTTTTTGCCAATCCAGCAAGGTTCACTATGTTACTGAAGGTACCATTACCATTGTTCAACTGCAGAGAATTGTACATATATTGATGCTGATATTTTAAGGTATCAACATAAATTCTAAAATTAGGAATATTCATGGACACCATTAAAGTCTTGTCTCTCACATGATCGTCTGCCGCCATATCAACAACCCCAATATCAGGATAACCATCATTATTAATATCCGCAATATCAATACCCATTGCATAAAATGAAACCTGATTCGTCTTCTCCTTAATCTTATCTGTAAACGTACCATCCTGATTATTGATGTACATGAAATCTGGTACAGAATAATCATTGGCTACGTATACATCTGGGTATCCATCATTATTGAGATCGTTAACCACTATTCCCAGACCATATCCATATTTGAGCATTCCAGCCTTTTCGGTAACATCTACATATTTTCCATTTTGATTTTCGTAAAGCTTACAAGAAGCAGCTTCCAAATTCTTTTTGTCAGCATCTAAATGTCTAAAAACAGCGCCTAATTGTACCCGAACATAAATAGATGTATTCAATAGAAAACAGTCTAAATCCCCGTCGAGGTCATAATCAAAGAAACTGGCTTGGTGAGTAAAGTCTGTACTATTCAATCCGTAATTTGCCGCCTTTTCTGTAAAAGTAAAATCTCCATTATTGATAAATAATAGGTTTGGTCTAACACTGGCTGGCTCTTTAAAGGTACTTGATTGGGAGACGTAGATATCCTGAAAGCCATCGTTATTAATATCAACTACCGTCACACCATTTGCCCATGCTTTGGAAGTGTTGACATTGGCTGTACTGGTCTTATCTTCAAACTTAAAATCCCCCAGATTGCGATATATTTTATTGGGCTGTTCGTTGCCGACAAAAAATACATCAGAGAGACCGTCATTATCAAAATCAGCAATAGCCGTTCCTCCCCCGTTGAAATAATTGGGAAAATCCATAACATTCCGCTTAGGATCTAAGGGATTATCAATTAGTAAATTTTGAAAATCAATACCAGAGTAAGAAGCTGGTATTTCATCAAACTGCTTAGCACTACCTACCCCTGCTTGACTTCCACCAGTCGAGTCGCAACTAAACAGGAAAGCAGTTCCAAAAAAAACAAAAATAACAATCTTAGAAATGAGTGGTCTAGCCCATCTAAAGCATATGTTCATCATCATATTAGTTTTTAGCTTAACTAAATATTATATATAATACGGGGATTATTGTTAGTCTACTAGCTATTTGACTTTATAGCCTTTGGGTTGGTCAAAAAATACCTCATTGCGAACAATCTTTTGACCTTTAAACTCCAATATATCTACACAAGCAACTTCTGCTTTTTTCTTTCCGCAAGGGATTACGGCTTTAGACTTGACTATACAACCATTTTTACTTGGAATTAATTCCTGAATTTCCCAATTCCATTCGGAATTTTTCTTCATCAAGGGCACTATGTATTTTTCTAGGTCTTTCTTGTTTGAAATACCGTTTGGGTTGGCAGGATCAACGAAGTTTGACTTAGCAGCGAAAAACTTTAAAACCTTTGCAGGATCCTTACTATTCCAGCTATCCATATATTTGGATACGCGTTTTTCCATTTCTTTTTTATTCATCATAATCAATTTAGACGCCTAAGATACATAAATCTAAAATCTCTTGAAAGCACTATTTTTAATTCTCCATATTCAATAGATTCACTGCAAAGTATCTATAACAAAAAATCGTAATGCATCCATAATCTGGGCTATTTAGAAGGTTTTTTCTTAAAATTAAAGGGCAGATAAAACAGTATGAACAAGGCTAAAGCCAACAGCTGACCGGTGACTAGATACCAAGGCCAAGGGCCAAAGAAATCTAGTATACTCCCCTTGATGGGTTTATGCATGGTATAAGAATAATTGGCTCCCATGATTGTATTCAAAAGATGGATCGACACTAGATAGACATTCGCCCAAATGAAAGCCCGCCAGATATCTCGTCGCTTGGGTTGCCAGCCAAATACAAATACTCCGTACAATATACTCATCACTAAACCTGCATGAATCAACCAATAAAAAATGGACTCAAAATGAGGCAATCCAAAAATGATGTCTGGGGTGATCAAGGCATTGGTGGTTCCTGCAATAATCCAAAAATAGAGCACCCCAAAGAGGGCTTTATTTTTTGTCAAAAATAGAATCGGTAACACAAAACTCACCAAGCGACAAATAAATAGGGGTAAGTCCTTGAGGTAAGTAAACTCGCCCATCTG
>CAKZVJ010000086.1 GCA_937923345.1 uncultured Saprospiraceae bacterium | reverse complement strand
CTTAAGTAGGAAAATGTTCTTATCATAAGCCTGGCACTAACAGGATGACTAGTGTATGTTTCTTTATTATTTTCTGGAAAGTAACTATTGCATACCCGTTCTATTTGTTCCGCATAGATACCAGGTATCTGCATGGTTTGTTTTCTAACCATATTGGAGCTGAAGGCTTGAGATAAATTTAATTGAAACATACCATAGAGTTTCTTGAGCGGATTGGTATGCCAACCTACGAGTTGTATTTTCTGCAAGGCCGCTTGTTTTTCGTTGCGTGTAAATAGTCCACTGACCAATCGGTAGCCTTGAGAGGTTTCTTTAAAGATTAAGTTGAAGTATTTTAGTACTGTCCTAAAGAGTGATAATAGCAAGGTCGCTACTAACATTAGTGGGATGATGATAAAAAAGAAATTACTGACAATGGTACTGATGTTTTGTTCCATATCATTGAACTCTTCCTTGTTCAAGAATATATCTGCGTATTGACTGAGTCCTAAAAAGAAAAATGTAATAATAAAGAAGGACTGAATATGATTTTGACTCAAACCAACTTTAAATAGAGTAGGGATATCTAATTGCAATAGTGTTTTTTCATGAGCAAAATTTTGGCTAGGATTACTTTCAGATTTTAGTTCAGAATTAATTTTTTCTTTCTCAGTAAGAATGTAATTCTTTAGACTCTCAGCGAGGTCATAATTGATAGCATCAATTTTAATTTCACTATTCTTAGATCCAGCCGTATCTATTTCGATACTTGCGACATTGAAAATTCTATGTATTAATGTCTGATTGGTATTGATGGCTTGTATTCTGTCAAATGGCACATTTAAGTTTATTTTCTTTAAGATGCCTTTATTGATTATTATTTCATCTCCTTCAATAAAGTAATGAAACTTGTAGTAGGCTGCTATCGATAGAGCTGTACTGGCTAGACTGATGGCTATAATGATATATGCTTCAAAATTGCTACCGGAGTTATTGGGTTTAAAGAAAATGACCAACAAAATTGGGAATGCATTCTTGAGAACAAGAATGAAGAACCGATACAATATCAATAGAATGGCTACCGGCGATTGCTTTTGCTTTGTTTTGAGTCGCTCTATATTACTGTTCTTCACTTGAAGGGGTGTTTTTTGTTGGCGTATCCATTATGATATTTTGGAAATTGTCTGGAGTATCGTGTTGGATGATACTACTTTCCTCTGTGGAGAGTGTCTTTTTAGCAGTAGCATTTACAATGTATTCTTTTAGTCCATTGGCTGAATGCTCATCGAGTCCAGGAATTTCTAAATCGCTACTTTGGCCACCAGCGGTAAATACTTTTAAGGTATGCAGATCAAACACTTGCTCTAGAGGGCCCTGCGAAATCTCGCAATGTTGAACTCGATTAAAGGAAATAGTAGTGACGTTGTTGAATAATACGCCTTCTTTATATATGATGTCAAAGTCACGTAAAGCATGCCCCCTTTTATAGTAAGAAATCCAGGTAAGTAGTATAGATAGGGTAGCAAATGGGAAGAAGATATATTTTGCATACGGTACAAGCTGCGGAAATTCTTGTCTGGCAGCAATAGTAGTCAAGAAAAATAGACCCGTAAAAATCGACCAGAAGAGGAGGCTTTTTATTAAAGTAAGTATGAGAAAAGATTTTTGGGGTTTTATATAGCCAACATTTTTCATTCTAGGCAGGCCCTCGATGTCAATTTGTTGGTTTTTAAATACTTCCATGTAATTTATTCCTTTCTTGTTTTACTAATGGTAGCGGCATCATTTCCTTATATACTTGCAATAGCCAACTTGAGGCAGTGATTAATTTTGTATTCTTTATTTCAGCTTCAATCTTTTGATAATGCTTTAGATTTTGGCGCATAATCTTATTCAGAAGATCGCAGAAATTAAGATAGATTTTTTTCTTTGTATTAGAAATATTTTGTGCTCTTTTCAAGAAAATAGTGAAAGCCGCGATTTGGGAAAGAAGGGCTTCTATATCATTGTTG
This sequence comes from uncultured Saprospiraceae bacterium, assembly GCA_937923345.1. Classification (GTDB taxonomy): domain Bacteria; phylum Bacteroidota; class Bacteroidia; order Chitinophagales; family Saprospiraceae; genus JALZVN01. Next base: position 19,270 of record CAKZVJ010000086.1, on the reverse strand, counting down.
TGATAGAAGATTTTGATTAACATCATTCTACTACCCAGATTGTAGGCAAGCTCTAGGTCATAGCTAAGCACTATCCTCAAATGTTCTTGGGCCTCTTCATAATTCTGCATATTGAAATACAGCTCTGCATAATTATAATGTAGTGCCTTTTCTTTGTGTTTATTCTCAAGTCTATCTTGATAATCTAAAATGAATTGCTCAACAAATCCAAAGCGCTTCAGCATTAAGCCTAACTTTATTATATTTTTGAACTTCCAATGCGATAGTTTCCCATTTTGATACATGAAGCCAGAATCGAGGAATTGTATGTAGAGATGTAAAGCCTCATCTATATAAAACTCCTTGTTATTGGAAATTCTCTGAATACAGTAGTTAATCGCTTCCTCATAAATTTCTGCTGTTTCTTTTGGGCTGAACGTTCCTTGATGTTGAGTAGTCAATTCTTTTAACTTGTTGAAGTGTGACAAGGAGTCTTCCTCGGTTTGCATCATGATGACTTCATAATAAGCATTGATAATAGGGTTGGTTTTAAAGTAAGTCTTTGCATAGCTCAAAACAAAATCCATATTTGGGATAGTGATTTCTTTTCCTAAGATGGATTTTCTATTTAATAAGACCGTATAATATTGAAGCTTTCTACTTATAAAGTACAGGTCTAAACTTTCACTAGCTAGATGTGCACTCATATCATCCTTTCTTTCATTGAGGGATATAAAGTATCTGTCTTTAATGTCGTAAAACTCAAAGCAACGCTTAAAGTGATTAGCCCCTTTATTGCTGGAATTTTCTAATGCCGCTCCTATCTTGTTTGACTCTTTTGCAAAGAGGTGATGCAATTTTCGATCTGCTAAAGCTTTAATCATTGGTATCTTTGAGTATTTCTCTTCTATGGTGAGCGTTTGCATAAACTTTAAACAGAGTTTGGTCAAATCGCTTTGCAGATAGCTAAGTTGTTTCCCATCAAAAGCTGTTCCTGGAAACAGTTTGTGATGAACTACTTCCTTTGAAACATTTTCACTATCAAAATTGGGGTGTAGTTCGGCTAGTACTTCACAAAAATGAACCAATTGATTTTTCTTATTGAAATAGGGGGATTTCACAAAATCAATGAACCGAAGCATCTCCTCATTTTGAAGAGCTGATAAAACCATTATCAGTTTAGAATTTATCATAATATTTTCTTAAAAAACCTATGTAATCGGTTTGTTATAGATTGGCTTCTCGGAAAATAGACAATAACACATATAAATAAATATAATATGTTATTTCATAAAGTGTTGTTCAGTAGCACTTTAGAGTTTGAGTGTAATTCTATATATGATGAAAGATAATACAAATCTCTTTGGAATTATAGATTATTTGTAATTGTCTGAGAATGTCTTTACGGTTACTTTTGAATTAAGAACATAGTCCTATAACTAAATCCTATAAACAATGGACAAATTTTACGAAAAGCTAATCTCCATTTTACTATTCTTAAGTGTATTCTCTGCACAACTTTTTGCTCAAAATAAGTTATGGCCTGGAGATGCCAATAACAACGGTGTTACGAACTGTATGGATTTACTCTATATAGGGGTGGGCTATTCAGAAACTGGACCGATTAGGCCAAATGCTACTACACTGTGGCAAGAACAAACTATTGATTCTTTATGGACACAGGACTTCGCAGATAACGCAGTGAACTATGCCTATGGAGACTGTAATGGAGATGGACTCATTGATAATGATGATTTAGTCATGGCCATTAAAGCAAATTATAAGCTAGCACATACCTCAAGTAGTATTTCTAACAGTGATGATGGATATGCTAGCAGTGTTCCGGGTTCGCCTATTGTGGACATTGTGCCAGATGCTACATCTGTCAACGAAGGAGAGCCTATTAAGATTGAGCTCATTATGGGAGACGCTGCACTTCCGGTAGATGATTTCTATGGTGTTGCTATGGTAATTAGTTATGATAGACCATTTATAGATTTATCATCTCCAGCTACATTTAGTGCAGAGCAAAATGCCTTTACGGATCCTGCGAATGTCAATACTGTAAATAACATCTTTACAGATACGCTCAATCAAAAGGTGGAGTTTTCCTACGTTAGAACCAATCAGCAAAATGCGGCTTCTGGATCGGGTACTATCGGTACCTTCGAATTTATCATTGATGATGACGTTATTGAGCCAATTCCTTTTGATACTATCACTATAAAAATTGATAGTATTAGACTTATTGATAAGGATCTAAATAATATTGATGTAGATTTTGTTAACGCTGAGTTCAAAGTAGAAGTGGTAGCTAGTGCACGATCTAGTAATCCGACCAATTGCCCAAAAGTTTTTGATCCCGTATGTGGTAGTAATGGTGTTACTTACATCAATAGCTGTTTTGCCAAGGCAGCGGGGATAGATGATTATACGTCTGGTGTATGCTATAGCGAATGTATCGATTCAGATCTGATAGACCCAGTTGCATTAGCTGATTGTACCAATAATTACATTCCAGTATGTGGATGCAATGATGTGACTTATCTCAATTCATGTGTGGCTGAAAACTCAGGAATAACAGAGTACGTTTTGGGCGCCTGTTCCAATACTGAGGTATGTTTTGATGCTAGCCTTATTTTAAATAGTGAAGGTACATTTGTTGATAAAAATTCAGGAGTTATTTCTGAAATTTGTGGTGATAATTATGAGCCAGTATGTGGGTGTGATGGTTTTACATACCGCAATAGTTGCTTAGCTGAAGCAAGTGGGATTACATTTTATACTCAAGGTTCTTGCAATACTATCTGTGTAGACCCGAATAGCATGGACCCATATGCGACTTGCGTAAATGTATATGAACCTGTATGTGGCTGTAATGAAGTTACCTATACGAACGCATGTTTGGCAGAGGCAGCAGGGGTAGTTAGTTATTCCCCTGGAGCTTGTGGAAGTTCTAGTGCCAGTAATTGGTGTACGGATGCTATTCCAATTCAGTGTGGAGATTTTCTAGCCAATGAAACTACGATTGGTGAGGATAATGATATTACCACTTATTACTTCAATACGAGTGTAAAATATTTAGGACCTGATAAGATCTACGTTATCAACAAAGATCAAGCGGGAGATTTACAAATTGGATTGGAAATACTAACTCCAGGAGTTAATCTAGATTTATTCCTCTTATCAGGAGACTGTCAGGATATTACATGTATAGGTGCTAGTCAAAGCAGTAACACAAACACAAATAATGAAGGGATTGTTTTTGAAAATGCACCAATCGGAACTTACTATATCGTAGTAGATGGTTTATTGCCAAGCTATGCGGGGGATTATAAGTTAGAAGTAAGTTGTGGAGATTTAGATTGTAGCGATGTGGTAGACTTAACTTGTGGACAGACATTGAATTACAGCAATTCATTAGGCAGTGATAATGTTTCTGCATATAGCTGCGGAAACGTTTTGAATGTGGAAAATAATGGCAACGAAGTAGTACATTCATTTACATTGACGCAAACTGGTCAAGTTGATATTTACTTAACTGGCCTAAACGCCAACCTTGAGTTGTTCTTATTGACAAATTGTGATCGTGGAGATTGTGCTAAGTTCTCTACTAATTCAGATACAGCTAGTGAGCACATAAGTGCGTATCTGAATCCAGGTACTTATTATGTAATTGTAGATGGATACAATGGGGCAACTAGTAATTATCAACTGTTAGTGGATTGCCCTTCATCCTGCAATATTGAAATTGACGTCACTGCTACGGGAACAAATTGTGGGCAAAATAATGGAAGTTTTACAGCGAGCTCTACAGGTGGAACCCCAGGCTATGTAGTAAGTTGGGTGGGACCAATATCTGGAAGTTTTTCTACCTATAGTAGCACGTGTACTATATATAATATTCCTCCGGGAGTATATGAAGTAACTAAAACGGATGCAAATGGATGTAGTGATACGCAGACCGTAGAGATCAAAGATTTAGGGTCAAATCTGGAAGCTACTTTGCTTGTAAAGGACGCAGTGTGTAATGTAAAAGGCTCCGTTCACGTAACTGTTGAGAATGGAAAAGCGCCCTATATTATCAATGTGTCTGGCCCAATTAGTGGAACTGCTTCTTCAGGATTCAACAGTTTTAATATTAATCAATTACCTGCCGGAGATTATACCATTTTTATTACCGATAAATTTGGTTGTACTATTTCAAAAACCTTTACGGTAGCACAAGACAATAATAACTTTACAGTGAGTGGATATACTACTCCTGCGCAGTGCGAGTCTTTGGGTAAGATTCACGTGAATTTAACCAATGGAAGCCCGCAGTACAATATACATGTTACTGGACCAGTATCTGGATCTGCAACGACCTATAGCTCTAGCTTTAATATTCCAAACCTTCCAGGTGGAACATATACGGTTTTGATAGAAGATTCAAATTGGTGCTCTGATGAAATGGTCTTTGTGATTGAAGATGAAAATATGGATATCCACTTAGTTCCAACAAATGGAATCTGTGGGTCTGATGGATCACTAACAATTAATATTTCTAATGGCCAGCCGCTCTATAATATTGCATGGTCTGGTCCCAATAGTGGCTCAGTAGTTTCTTCTTCTTCCTCATTTGAGATTCCCAATTTACCGAGTGGCTCATACTCGGTGACTGTGACAGATGCCAACTGGTGTGAAGATTTTCAAGTTGTAACTATTGATAATACCATCACCAACTTGGATGTAAGCCTAAATGTAGAAAATGGTACTTGTGGTGAAGGATCTGTAACATTAAATTTCAATGATGGTACAGCGCCGTATACAATTACATATTCAGGCCCTGAAAGTGGATCTGCGACTTCTACGACGAACGGATTTGGTTTAACCGATTTAGCTATTGGTACGTATTCTATTCAAGTCTCCGATGCAGCAGGATGTACCTATAGCGAAACTGTAGAGCTTGGTTCTGATGATTCAATTATCAATGTCAACGCATGGCCAAATGATGGGACTTGTGGAGAGTTAGGAAATATTGAAGTAACGGTTACAAATGGTTCTTCTCCTTACACGATTAATTATGATGGGCCATCTTCAAACTCAGTAGTGTCTAACAGTCCAATATTTATTATTGATGATCTTACATCAGGTGCATATGATATTGAAGTAACAGACGACAATGGGTGCACAGATTGGACTACAGCCTTAATCAACAATTCAGGTTCAGGCATGACCATCAATACTTCAGCTTGGAACGGCACATGCGGTACACCCGGCGAAGTAACTGTAGATATTACTGGGGGTACACCAGGGTACAACATAGCTTGGGATGGGCCTACTAATGGTGCGGCTGTTTCTGCAACCAATAGTTTTACTATCAATAATGCTGCCTCTGGTAGTTATGGTATAACGGTTACAGATGCTCAAGGATGTACCGATACAGGTATCCAAGTTGTGAATAATGATGCAAATAACTTAAGCATTATTCTTGATGCAACTGATGGAATGTGTGGAGCGCCTGGTTCGCTTTACGTTGGCATTTCTGGAGGTGCAAGTCCATACTCCGTAAGTTGGACAGGTCCAGAATCAGGATCAAGCACAACAGATTCGAATTTAAATATAGGAGATCTACCTCCAGGTATATATGTTGTTTCTATTGTTGGGGCAAATGGCTGCAATAAAGCTGGAGAAATTGAGATTGTCAATAATGGTACTCCACCGGAAGTGACGGTTTCTACTTCAGCATCTGTATGCAATGGAGGTGGCTCAATACATCTGATGTATGGTCAAGGAGATGCGACTATTTCTTGGGCTGGTGCATCAACTGGCACTGGAAGCGGTACAAATGGATCATTTGTGATCACTGATTTGCTTGCTGGTGCATACACAATCACTATTGATACAGGAAACGGATGCCCTGTGGATGTGACTGCTCATATTATAAATATAGAAAATGATATTAACTTCACTGTATCTACTACAAATGGATTATGCGGATCGAATGGGTCAGCAGAAGTAACTTATGATCCTGGACAATTTGACATCGTGTGGTCTGGACCGGTCGATGGTAATGTGGTTGATGGTAGTGGTTCATTTGATATTCAGAACTTACCAGCAGGAGATTATTCTATTTCTTTGATTGATGGGGATGGCTGCAAGAAAACGCAATCCTTTACCATCGAAATGATAGATACACCTGTAAATGTTACTGCAGTTGGGACAAATGGTATATGTAATACTTTAGGTCAGATTGATGTTACCTTTGACGGTATTACGGGGACAGTTACATGGTCTGGTCCTGTTTCTGGCTCTAGTACAAGTAATAATGGTGCCTTTACTATTATAAATTTAACTTCTGGAACCTACACTGTATCAGTGGAATTAGGGAATGGTTGTACTGGATCAAGCATGGTGACCATAAACAATACGGATGAACAAATTACCTTAACAGCCAATACCAATGACGCAATCTGTAATACCAATGGATCGATTGATGTGACTACATCTAATAATGTGGCTGCCTTGACATACGCTGGACCGATATCCGGAACAGCTACACCGATGGGAGGTAGTTTTGTGATTAGCAACGCGCCTCAAGGAACATATATGATAAGTGCAGAAAGTACCAATGGTTGTATCAAAGAGATTACTGCAAGCGTAGGGGCGAGTTCAGTTCCACTGAATTTGCTTGCTACAGCTAATAATGGATCATGCAATGCCAACGGTTCTATAGACTTGAGTTTTGTATCGGGTGATATTTCTATTAATTGGACTGGCACGACTTCGGGTTCTGCTATGGCGACAAATGGAGTATTCAATATCCCTAACTTGCCAGCAGGATCCTACGATATTACCATAACAAATAATAATGCTTGTGTGGAAACGACTACTGTTTCTATTGCGAATATGCAGTCTACAATTTCTATTGCACCTTCTGTCACAAACGCGGATTGTTGCAATCCAGGAGCTGCCAACATCTCTGTTACTGGTGGAGCTGGTGCCTTGACTTATGATTGGATGCCGGATGTATCTAGCTCAAATTCTTTAGCAGATGTAGACGCAGGAACTTATTCGGTAACCGTGACGGATGAAAACGGATGTACAGCTGATGCTAGTTTTGTTATCTTAAATGATTGCATGTGTCCTGATCTCTTAGAAATGGATACCATATTCTTTGATGGTACTAGACCAGAAGAGGTTTGTGTACCGATTCCATTTTTAGAAAATGATTTATACAATATCATTTTAAATGATACGGCCTACACACTTCCAGTAAGGGCATGTAATATCGACACACTTATACAGTATTCTTACGTAGTACTCTTTGGTTTAGGTCAAGATGGACCTTATCAGATAGATGAATGGCAAGCAAATGGTCAGACTTTTTCTGGTCAGGTGCAAACTATGCAAGATTTAACAGACTCACTTAACGTCTGGGATCCATCTGGAAACTGGACGCACCAACCCGCACAATTTAGTATTGTAGGGGGAGATTCTTCTGGAGCCTATGGAAGCATAATGGCTACCCACTTAGGATCTGGTGTCCAATCTACAATGAATATCAATTTTACAGGAATAGCTACTGGCTTTGGGGTAGAAGTAACTAACAACCAACCTGTACAAGAGTTAATAATTATGGACACTGTGTTGTGTTGTTCAGACACAGTTATAGTGGTCTTTGGTGGAGGTTGTGATTTAGCGGTAACAGAAACGCATATAGACGCGCAGTGCAACACCCTAGGAAGTATATCATTGGATATTACGAACGGTACCGCTCCTTATGATGTTATTGTTTCGGGCGCGACTTCAAGCAGTGTAAGCAGTTCTTCTACGCAGATTGATATTGCCGATTTGACAGCTGGGGCATATACCTTAGAGGTCTTTGATGCAGAATCATGTGGACAATCCATAGATGTTGTTATTGAGAATATGGCTAATGATTTAGCTGTCTCTGCCATCAGTACAAGTGATGCCTGTGGTTCAAATGGAACTGTAGATATCAACGTGACGGGTGGGACACCAGATTATTCCATTACGGTTACTGGTCCAATGTCAACTACACAGACTATACCAAACGGTATACTTAATCTCACTGGTTTGTCTGATGGAACCTATACCGTCTTAGTAGCTGATGCCAATGGATGCAACAGCAGCACTAGTTTTGTGATTAGTAATGGTTCCAATAATCCGAATTCAATGTTAAGCATATCAGCTACACCTGTCAATGGCAGTTGTGGTCAGTCCCCTGGAATACTCGTGAACATATCCGGTGGCACCCCAATATTTACTATTAGTTGGACAGGCCCTGAAAATGGATCCACCACTACCAACAATGGAACAGTTAATATTAATGACCTAAGCCCTGGAACCTACAACGTATCCGTTGTGGATTCCAACGGGTGTAGTACCGATACTATTGTCACGATAACAGATTCAAATGGTAATTTCACGGCAGAGTTTTTAACTACATCGGCATTCTGTAACGTACTTGGTTCTATCTGGATCAACGTGAATACGGGGACGCCTCCTTATACGGTAGAGTGGACGGGTGGTCAGAGCGGTAGTTACCAATCGAGTAATGTAGTAAATGATATTTCCAACCTACCAGTTGGAACGTATACTGCTACCATTACAGATGCAAACGGTTGTTCACTTTCACAGACGCTCTCAGTTACAGAAAATGGAGTACCTACTTCATTTGCAGGTACGGTGGGTAATCCTACCAATACAAATGATGGGACTATATTAGTACAGATTCTTACGAATAATCCAAATCATACTGTTGCTTGGAATGGACCTACTAGTGGTACTGTGACCATAGGAGGACAGTTCTTTAATATCACTGGATTGACCGAGGGGACATATACAGTCGATGTAGTAGACAAAGATGGCTGTTCTTCTACGCAAACGTTTGTATTGTCTAATTCAGGAGGAACCGGAACAGGATCTGGTGGCAATACATTCGCCTTGAATGTAAATCCAACGGATGTGACTTGTGGAAGCCCTGGAAATCTATTTTTAAATATTTCTAACGGCGCAGCACCATATACGATTGAATGGTCAGGAGCATCAAGTGGTACACAGACTTCTAATGGAAATCAGGTGAGTATTCTAGGTTTAGGAATGGGCTCATATTCAGTTACGGTAACTGACTCATTTGGTAGTTCTATTTCAGGTGGGGCAACTATTTCAGGTAGTATAGCATTTGATATTCTTAGCTCAAGCAACAATGGATCTTGTGGTAATGATGATGGTAGTATTAGCATTTCAGTACTGAGCGGTACACCTAACTATACAATATTCTGGAATGGCCCCGTATCTGATAATGCAAGCTTTACAAACGATGCTATCACGATTGATAATTTGCCAAGTGGTACCTATGACATCACAGTATCGGATGCAAATTCTTGCCCGCAGATATTTACGACAACTATAGAAAATACAGAGGGTACTCCGGAGGCTAGTTTTGAGTCAAGCACAAACGCTTTGACGGGTACATTCTCTAATAATGCATCCTCAGGTCTTTACGCTTGGGACTTCGGAGATGGTAAAACATCTAATGCTATTAATCCAGTACATGAGTTCTGTGATCCAGGCACTTATACGGTATGCCTTACAGTGACAAATACTTGCGGTAGCAACGAAGTGTGCCAAGATGTTACAGTGACTATTCCTACGGATATAGTTGTTCTCGATATTCAGAATGGAGGAGGAGCTCCAGGAGCTACAGTCAGTGTCCCAGTAAGCATCGCAAACTGCAGCTCACTAGTGTCTCTCGCTGGATCTTTAGAAGTAGCGGATAACACAGTATGTAATATCACAGGGGTAAGCCCCGGATTGATTGATCCTACTTATCAGACTAGTAATGCTACTTTTAATTATGTGAACAATAATGGTACTGGTGTTGCATTAAATGACAATGATATCTTATTCTATATCGAACTTGAGTTAACAGGGGAGGAGAACGAAAGTACTACCATTCATATCACAGATACACCCTTACAAGTAGAGATAGGTTCTATGGTGAATGGGCTACCAACGGCTTTACCTTCCTTAGAGTTAAAAGGAGTTATCACAGTATCCTCTATGGCTAGACTTTCTGGTATGGTAAGCACCTACTGGGGAGAAGGTATCAAAGATACAGAGATAAATATCATCAGCGACAATTTGCAAAATGTGCAACTGACTGACGAGAATGGATATTATGAAGAGATAGACTTGCCAAGAGGACAAATGTATGCGGTGGTGCCTGAGCGAGATTTCAATGATCAGAATGGATTGTCATCGTACGCTTTATTTGTAGGGCAGCGATTTATCTTGGGCATGGATCCGATAGAAATCGTTTCTCCTTATCAGATTATTGCAGGAGATGCAAACTGTAGCAATTCATTTACAACAATTGATTTATTCATACTGCAACAATTGATCATCGGCGCGACAGATGGATTAGCGTTTTGCCCCTCTTGGACATTCGTTCAGGAGAGCAATCAGATGCCAGATGATTTTGATGCCTACAATGTATTTCCATATAACAATGCAGATCAGGTGATGGTGATGAATAATGAGGTTTCAAACTTCGTAGGAGTTAAAGTAGGTGATATCCTTGGGCATGCCAATCCACACAATTTGACGGGAGCGGGTCTTGATAAATCTAGTGGAACGCTAGAAGTATTCGTGAATGAGGTAGATGTGAAGCAGGGCGAAGAATTCAATATTACATTCTCTAGTAGCAATTTTGATGACATCGTGAGTTACCAAATGGGACTTCAGTTTGATGAAGAGCTAATGGCATTTTCAGAAGCGCAACCATCGAATCACTCTGAATTAGCTGGAGCAGCTGTAGGAGATACAGAGTCTGCCAATGGTAATCTCCGAATAAGTTGGTTTAGCCTTGATGGGGAAGGAGTAAGTGTTGATAATAAGGAAGCGATGTTTACGCTATCCTTCGTAGCCTTACAGGATATTAATAATATTTTAGAGTATATAAATCTAGGCAATAAAGCACTTTTAACGGAAGCGCACAACAGCAATTTGGAGAGGTTGGACATTAACCTAAATGTTGATGAGGCACTCACTACTTCATCAAGTGAAGTAAGTGTGAATCACTTTGACTTGAAGCAAAATGCTCCCAACCCATTCAATGATCAAACACAAATCAGTTTTGTATTGCCAAGAAACATGCAGGCGAATTTGAAAATCACCAATGCACTTGGACAAACAGTAAAAGTAATTTCGCAAGTCTTTGATGAAGGAGAAAACACAGTTACGCTTACTCAGAAAGAGTTAGGTACCGGTGTACTTCATTATACCATCGAAGCAGGAGATGTTAGTATCACTAAGACAATGATATCTCTTAAGTAGGATCTAAGTATTTGATTCAGGGCGCAGTTTTTTTGGTTTTTATGCGCCCTGTTCATTTACTTAGCCACTTGAAAAATTAGCTTTGAAAAATTAGCTGATTACAATGGTTCGGTATTAAATTATAAATCACATACAGCAAATATTTGCTTGGACGGGATTTATGATTTTCTCAAAAATTACGGAAGCATTTTTTATATAAACACATAATTAAAGCAAACACGATGAAGGCCATTCTTTTGTCCTTATGTTGCCTACTTGCAGCATATCAGTTGACATCAGCACAAGATCTCATCCTCTCGATACCTCAAAAAAAGGTAGCCGTAGATGACACCCTTTCGGTCGAGGTGCTTACCCTAGATTTTGATAGTATTGCGAGTACTCAATTTTCTATGCACTGGGATACTTCTATTATTCGTTACACTGGATTTACTCTTAATGATTTAGACCTTGTTGCTGTTGGCGACTCAGATGCTGATGCTGGCACTATTCGTGTCAGTTGGTTTGATATTGAGGGGCTGGGAGAGTCACTCGAGGACGGTCAAGTTTTTCTTTCTTTACAGTTTAGAGCGGTGGGAGAAGTAGGTGATATTTCTCCAGTACACATTGATGGTAGTCCATTAGCTATCCAAGTATTCAACGCAACTCCAGAACCATTTGTGTTTGACTCTATCGGCTTAGTCATTGAAGAGGGCGCGGTAGAAATTATTGAACCATCGCCTCAGGGTACTTTCGAAATTCTTGGATCAGAGATTACAGATGTTCCCTGTACCGATAGTGAGTCAGGAGCGATTACCTTAGAAACCAGTCAAGGAAATGTAGTGTATGATTGGTCGGGTCCCAATGGCTTTAATAGTGATATGCAGAATATTGAAAACCTTATCGCGGGCGAATATATGCTCACCGTATTGGATGACCAAGGAATGGTTTTGCTGGATACTACCTTTATTATTTCTCAACCATTAAATGGCTTGGAGGTAATCAATGTAGAGGTCATGGCTTCCGCTTGTGCATCTCCATCGGGCAGTGCTGTTTTCGAGTTGGAAGGAGGTACGCCACCCTATGCATTTACCTTGCCTTCTGGGGCACAGTTTGCGCAAAATAATATTGACAATTTAGCTCCAGGAAACTACCCGGTGACCATTACCGATGCCAATGGCTGTAGTACACTTTCTGGATTTGAGATCGGCCAATTGGATACCTTGTTTTTCTCACTGGGAGAGGACATGAATGCCTGTAATGGAGAAGTTGTAGACATTGTGGCAGGGGAGTTTTTAGATTATCAATGGTCTACTTCATCTACGGAACCAAGTATCCAAGTGACAAGCAATGGCCAGTTTTCGGTAACTGTTACGAATGAAAATGGATGCACCGCCTCTGATACCATTCAGTTAGATTTTATTGAGGAAGTACTATTGACAAGTGAGCAAGAAGACATCATGGTTTGCCCTGGCAACTCAGTAACACTGTCGGTGAGCGGTGGGGTAGAATACCAATGGACAGATCCTAATAACGAGATTGTTGATCCCACCAGTAGCTCCGTTTTAGTTCAGCCTTTAGAAAATACTGTCTATACGGTAGTCACTACAAGTAAATGCGGTACCGACGAATTAGACATTTCTGTTGCCTTGCATGCTACCACGGCTACGGGCGGCGAGGATGTCTGTGTTCCCGTTGGAGAGACAGCTACCCTCAATGCAAGTGGTGGAGAATTTTATTATTGGTCTGGGGACGAATACCCATTGAGTGATTACAATGTAAATAATCCAAGCACCACACCGGAAGATAGCACCCAATATTTTGTCATGATAATAGACGAAAACGAGTGCACCATTTTTGATACGGTGACTGTGTTTGTGGCCGACGATCCCGTGGCCTTCATACCTGCCATCAATATGATTACCCCCAATGGAGATGGCATTAATGATGCGGTTGACTTTGGCGATATCAGTAAGTTTGGAGCAAACACATTTAGAGTGTTTAACCGTTGGGGAAAGATTGTTTACGAAAAAATAAATTATCAAAGTGATACAGAAAGATTCAGTGGCGCTTACAAGGGTAAGCAATTGCCAGCTGGAAATTATTATTACGTTTTGTCCTTTATCAACGATCAAAAGATAAAACAAACACTTTGTATTGTTGAAGAATAAAAATCGTCATCATGCGATCGAAAGTTTTAGTTTGTTAAACGTATAGGGAGTTGGTTTTGGACAAATTATGCGAATGTATTAGGCTCTATATCAAGGCGTATTTTCAACGCAGATAGTGAGCATAAGAAATAGCAGAAATGTCACTAACTAATTTCCTAAGTATATTGGGAAGCGCTTGCCTTTTCTGTTCCGTTAGGGCAAGCCTCCAATAACAAAATGAAGCTCGATGTAAGATACTTACTGAAATAGTCTGAATGTTTGTTTTGACTATGTGTTTATGTTTACTACGAAGACCAGTTCGATTTCTCGAACTGGTTTTAGGGACGGAGGATTAAGTTTTTAATTCTTTGTTCCTCGGTAAACATTTCAAAAATATGAATTAAAGAAAAGAGATATGACCTCCTTTAAATGTTTACTCATTTTGTTTTTTTTAGGCACTACTTTTATGTGTGTTGCTCAGCAGCAGCTAGAGCGTAGCGCCTACGACTCTAATGCATTCATCTGGAATCCAGCGATGACGAGTATCAATGACTACTGGGAAGTAGGGGCTAACTACAGGCAGCAGTGGGCGGGATTTGACGATGCTCCAAGAGCAATCACGGCTTCTATTCAGTATCCCTTTCAAGAAAAAAATATGAGCCTAGGGATGTACCTCTTGAATGATCAAACGCACCCGTTGATTTTTAATGCCATTGGCTTCACGTACAATTATCAGCTCAAATTGAACTTGGCTAAAGAGGACTATTTGTCCATTGGGATTTTGGGTAGTTATGGAGAGTATCGGGTGGATATGAAAAATATTGTGACGAGTGATGGTGCAGATCCTTTGACGCCTACCAGTGGGGGCAGCATGATTATTCCCAACCTTGGCGCTGGATTATTTTATACCACCAACAAAGATAAATTTGATAACAGTACCCTTTATGTAGGCGTCAGTGCTAGCCAGTTGCTCTCCTCGGATTTGATTTTAGAAGGAGCGGACCAAGACATAAACCTAGAACGTGTACCGCACGCCAACGTCATTTTGGGAGCCACTATTTTGATCGAGCGAGATCTTTATTTTGAACCCTCCGTCTGGGCCAACTATGCGAGCCCTAATATTTTTGATGTCAACCTGGGCGCGCGCATTGAGCAAGAAAATATTTTTTGGGCTGGGGCAAATTTTACGACCTCTCAAACGCTTTCTGCGCAGGGTGGAATTATTTTGACAGACGGACTTTTCGAAGATGGCCAACTTCGTATCGGAGGATTGGCGACGTATAATGTGGGGAAGCTGGGATCGGCTCTTGGTGTTGGCTATGAATTTTATCTGGCCTACCGTTTTTATAAGTAGAAGTATAGTTTGGGCGAGCCACTGATGCTCACCAAAAAGGGTTCGATCAGTGTCGGGCTCCTCCAGGCTCCGTGTTCACTTCGGTATCCCGACGCTTAGGTGGTCGGGACACAGCTCCCGATGGTCGCTCCTTCCATATCCCTCTCGCAAAAAAAAAGATATTTCAAAATAATTTTGTCACTACTCGATGGCTAGGGTGTAATTTGTAATGGACTTCGCACGAATTAATTTGTCATGATTGTTCCAAAAAATAGTCACGCCAAATTAATAAGGTCACCCTCCCGAAAAAATCAGAACAAGCACTCCGGTGTGGTCTTCTCTTACTTCTGAATATCCCTAATTTATGATCCACACCCGCCCATAAATCATAAGCTATGAATTAGCCCATTTCTAAATTAGCTACTAATCAAATACGAACTACCAACAAAAGTATTAGGGATAGTATGGATGCCCTCATCGCAGCAGAGCCCATACCACTATTCATAGCACAACGTGCATATCAAAAGCAAGGCACTACTCAATAGGGCAAAAAAAGCACTACCATAAAATGACGCGATGGCATGAGGGCAGTCTCGACGCACGTCGGCGAGACCGTAGTCTAGGATAGCCCGCCCGCTGGTAGGATATAGTCGACGTTAGGAGACATTATCCTAGCAGGGGGAATACCCAACATAAAAAAATAAAGGAAACCTAAATTTTTATTAGCTTTGGATAAAATCTGATACCGATGAGATATACCAGTTTTCTTTTGCTTGTAGGCATAGTGTTGAGTGTGCAGTCCTGTGGAAGTATACGCATGAACAAGTTGATGAATGCGCACCATAGTGTGTTGAGTCAGGCCGCCATGAGTAAGACTATGTCTCCGGAGCAAAAGATGGATGTCTTAGGCGCTTCTTTTGTCCAAGTGATCAATGAGTCTCTCGGATATGTCAACCCTAAAAATGCAGTCAAGCACTTCGATCAATTTGCAAAGGTAAATAAGACAGAGATCGACATGATCATGTCAAGTGTAGAAGAGTGGCAAGGCAATATGGGGGAGGTAGAGCAGATACTCACGATAGGAAAAATCGCTACTAAGTCCTACTCTAAAGATCTTGTGTCCCTACTACCAAAGCTAGAAAGAAAGATAAATCGGAGCGTTAAAACCATCACCTTCCTTTCCAAATTTGTTAAAATTCTGAGTCCAAAATTCTAAAACCTTTCCCAGCTTAATTGTTAGATATGCATAGAGATGAGCACAAAGCACGAATAGCCTGTATTTTGCATTAGTTTTGCGATTAAATCACTATTTTTGAGATTGGGTTTTGCAGTAGAAGTGCCTATTTATAAGCAATATATGCTCAAAAATGCCCGTTTTGCTTATTGATGCCTCTATATCCCAATAAGTTATCTTATTAAATACTTGCTGAATTTCAGTCAATCATTTTATATGAAATATAATTGCCTCCGCTTTGCTTTGTTTCTGTGTTGCATTTTGTTTGTCAACATAGGGGATTCCTATTGTGCAAAGCCAGACATAGTAGGCCCTCCTTTTAAGTTTAACGGTGTCCCGACCAATATTGTAGAAGGAACCATTGACTGTGTTCCTTTTGTGGTCGAGGGCTTTACGGATGTGACCGCTTTCAATATCGGTATCGAATATGATGCCGCTAATTTCCGGTATGATGGATTAGTGTCTGATGAGTTAACAGTGGGGTCAGAGATATTCGCTAATGCAGCTCCGAATGGAAATGGAGAAGATGTCATTACGGTAGCATTCGCTGCACTGAACTTTCTTACTTTTCCTGATGGCACTGTATTATTTGAGCTTTGCTTTGAAGCTATAGGAAATGTAGATGACACCATGGTTCTTACTTTTGAAGATAATATTACCAATGGAGAGCCTTCTGAAGTCTTTGATATTAACGGTAGTTTTCGTGTGCCTGACGTATGTGGTACAGATACTGAAGTAGTAATTGTACCGCAAATGTTAATGCTAGAAGTGATGCCTACCGTGACGGCTGCGAACTGTCAAAACTCCGAGGATGGTAGTATTACTTTAGATCTAGATGGTGGTGCGGAGCCGTACAGCGTTTTTGTAGAAGACTGTGTGACTGGAGAAGTGATATTCGGGCCTCAAAATGTCAACGCAAGTGTTGTCATCAGTAGTATGTTGAATCCAGGTGATTATTGCGTGACTGTCTCTGACAACAGTGTTCCTTCTTTGACAGAAGAGCTGATGCTCACAGTGGATAATAATGGTCCTAGTCTGGGCGCTAGATTTGAATTGACAGAACCTCTCTGTAATGGACAAGACAATGGAAGCATCGAAGTGTTCGCCATAGTAGATGCCGTCGAGCAGCCTAATCCAAATCCTGATTTTAATTTTTTATGGACGATGACTGGTGGAGCGGGTACCGTGGTTGGTCCCGTATTGCCGAACATAGGGGCAGGTACGTATGAAGTACAAATCACAGAAACAAGTAGTGGATGCTCAGTGACCCAATCGGTTTTCCTTACAGAGCCCGCATTATTGGAGGTTAATATAGCGGCTACAAATGAGACTTGCATGGGTGTGGGGATGGATGGTACAGCAGCTGCTGTTTTATCAGGCGGTGTCGGGCCATTTAATTTTGAGTGGGATGATCCTAGTAATTCGACAGACAGCCTCTTGGTGGGTCTGCCGGCGGGAACGTATACCGTACAAGTTAGAGATGCTAACAATTGCCCAGCGACAGATACAGAAACCATCGTAGCACCTGATCCTCCTATGATCATAGGTTTTGACTCTGTGCGCATATCCTGCCCGGGTAGGATGGATGGTGAGCTTACGGTTTTGTTTTCCGATGGAAGCGCGATGGTGGATAACATTCAGTGGACGCTACCTGATGGATCTGTTCAGAATGGTGCAAGCATTGCTAATCTTGGACCTGGGATGTACACGGTCGCTGTAACTGCAGTGGATAATTGCTCTGCAGATATGAATGTAACATTGGGGCCTGCACCAGTCTTCGAAATAGATGTAGATAATTCTCAAGTTACTAATTTATCGTGTGCTGATGGAGAGTTACAGGGTAATGTAGATCCAGATGGAGAAATACGTGTAGTTGTTAATGGAGGGATAGCGCCATTAACTTATATTCTGGACGGGGGCCCTGGAACTTCAGATACTAATTTCCCTGGCTTGGCTGCTGGCGAATACGAAATCCAAGTAATAAGCGCACAAGGTTGTGAAACAGCTGTAGTTACATTCATTGTGGAAGAACCAGTACCTATCACCGTTGAATTTTCGGATTTACAAGGGGTATCTTGTTTTGGACAACCACCATCGAATGGTTCTGCTACTGCCATCCCATCAGGAGGAAGTGGCATGTATAACTTTTTCTGGCCTATGGACACCGTTCTGATTGCCACTCAAGACACAAACAACTTTTTAATGGGAGACACCCAAACGCTAACAATAGCTACTTTCCCTCAAGGATGTACTTTAGATACTTTTGTGATTATTCCACAGCCACCTGAAATCATTATAGACCAAGAGTTTGTAGGTGTAACCTGCTTTGGTGATTCAGACGGCTCTATTGAACTTTCTGTCACTGGTGGCACTGGGGATTTTACTTTTGATTGGGGGCCTAATGGAACATCAAATCCATTGACTAATCTACCAGCAGATATCTACACAGTAGTGGTTAGAGATGAAAATAATTGTTCTGAATCTGTTAGTATAGAGATTGCTGAACCCGATTCCCTAGATGCCTTCATCGCTAATGTAGATGATGTCAGCTGTAATGGCGAAGCAGATGGATTATTAGCTGCTGCATTCAATGGCGGTACTGGTAACGTTTCGTATGCTTGGAGTACTAACAATTTGGACACTTTTTCCACATTAACTGCATTGGGTGCAGGAGATTTTATCGTAACGGTAACCGACTCCAATGGATGTATAGATACCGCACAGGCGACCATTATAGAGCCTTTGCCGATCGTAGCGAATGTTCTTGATCCGCCTCCGGCTAGATGCAATGGAGAGCAGACTGAGATCACCGTCAATAATGTAGTTGGTGGAAATGGAGGACCATATACTTTTACGGTGAATGCAGGGCCATCTGTACCGCAGGGCAATTCTGTGCCTGTATTTGCAGGTGACTTTACGGTTTCTGTTTTCGATGGTCGAGGTTGTCGTGCTGCTTTTGCGGTTTCTGCTACTGAGCCACCACCAGTAGCGGTAAGCGCTACGGCAGATCCGGTTGTCAATTTAGGAGGAAGTACTTTTGTATTTGGTTTTGCAGAATCTACTGCGGGTATAGATAGCATATTTTGGTTAGAGTTTCCTGGTGATAGCACTCTGACATGCTATGATTGTTTGGACCCCATCGCGAGTCCTTTAGTAGATACGGAGTACGAGTTGTTTGCCGTCGATGGCAATGGATGTATGAATAGTGCAGTTGTTTTTGTAGATGTGGATAGTGATAGAAATGTTTTTATC
>CAKZVJ010000085.1 GCA_937923345.1 uncultured Saprospiraceae bacterium | reverse complement strand
GGAATAAGGGATAAAAGCTCTTCTACAGATATCTTGGAATCTGATAAATCTTTCTTTAATCGGTTTGCCACTTTTTTTAAGGCTAAATTCCGAAATTATATCGAATTTCTAAACTGATTATTTTTCTGAACACCCCTAATTCACCATTTACAATTAAAAAAGCCATGCCAAATCCTTATGCCCCGCATACAACTTATCAGCAGGGACCCGTCTCGCCCAATCCGTTATCCCTTTCACTTCCTTATGAAAATTAGTAGCAGGACGATAGCCCAATTCCTTTTTTATTTTATCAATATTGATGATGGACGGCGTGGTAATATAGTCGAAGGCTTGCATCGTCAGAGGAAACGGTTTGCCGAAAAAAGATGAGATCTTGATTAGGGTACGGACCAAATTAGCAGAGACATTTTTCACGACTACTTCTTTATCTAGATAGCCCTCATTCACCCGTTGAAATATATCGCTAAGAATATAAGGTTCTTCATCAGCTACATTATACACATGAAAACCAGGTCGCTGGCTCTGGAGGGCCAAATCAACCGCTTGTACAAAATTACTTATATGGGTCATACTGAGCTTTACCTTACCGCCGCCAGGTAATTGGACACTCCCTTTTTTTCCCTGCTTCAATATTCTAGGCAAAAGTACACGATCGTTGGTTCCGTATACTCCCCTTGGACGCAAGCTGATTATAGATTGGGAGGAAGACATGTGCTTTCTCATCCATTGCTCAGCCTCATACTTGGATCTACCATAATGAGAAGAAAAGTTGTGCTCATCTACATCATCCTCTTTGATGGCTACAGAAAGGAGTGGATAGACAGAGGAGGAGGACACATTGATCCATTGAGGACTGTCTACAGCTTCAAACAAGTTGACCGTAGTCTGCACATTATTTTGATAGAAAGTAGCCCAATTGCCTATGTCATTCGCATAGCCAGCACAATGGATACACGCATCCACTTTTAGAGGAGATACCTTTTCCAGTAGGTCGACGGCCGTATATTCTGCATATTTCTCTAGACCTTCAGGAGCCTTTTTCGATCTTGACCAGGCAATGATCTCATGCTCTTGTGCGGCAAAATATCTCAATAAATGGCCTCCAATAAAGCCAGTAGTGCCTGTGATTAGAATTTTCATACTATGCAATATACAAAAGCAAGGCAAAAAAGAATGACCTACATTGAACTCACCATTGCTGTGATAATTAGTCCGTACAGGCAATATCCATCACCGCTAATCAGTTGAATAACAATAATATTAAACATTACAAAAAATCACTCTACGTAAATTTATATATATGATTTTTATTTAATACATTTACACTTTCTTATAACGGGTCGTGTCGAGTCGACCTTGAAAAAATATATTATGACACATTGCAGAAGAATACTTAGTATTTTAGTACTAGGCCTATTTAGCTTAGGCTTAGTCGCTCAAGAAACTGGAAAAGCAGACATTTTTTCAGATGAATTCCAAGGAAGCTGGACTGCTTCTAAGACTACCTACAACAAAGATGAATTTGTAGCCGCTCACAAATCTTACGAATTTGGAACTATCCTAAAAGTAATGATGGCAGGAGGCGAAAAGGCAATCAACGTGCGCGTTGTTGATCGTGGACCATTTAAGTTTGGTTATGTAGTGACACTATCTCGTGCCGCTGCCAACGAACTAGGACTTAAAGAAGGAGACGAACGAGATGTAGTTATCATGGTATCTAGAGAACAAGGCCTAGCTACAGTAGCCCCATCTACTACTACAACTCCACAGCCTACTGCAGCGCCACAACCTGCTACAACAATTATCACCCCAAGTCAAACATCAACAACAATCATAACACAACAACAAGCTGAAAAACCAAAAGTGGTATATACAGCGCCTACTACTACGGTCGTAAGACCAGCACAAGAGTTTGTCACCAAAGGTGAAACTCCGAATATTGAGACAGGTACTACAACTACTACAGTTGTTACCCCTACCGCGACCACTACGACAGTCAAAACGAATACTGCAGTTCCTTCTTCTACTATAGGTTTCGGTCTACAAGTAGGATCTTTCTTGGATTACAATAATGCCATGATTGAAATGAGCAACTTGCAAAACAGAAATATCAATAACTTACTATTGAATCCAGTAACAGATAAAGCAGGTAGAACGGTATATAAGTTAATTATCGGACCATTCTCTGACAGAATTGAAGTAGAACAGTATAAGTCGCTTGAGCCAGGTAAATACAATAGCAAAGCATTTATCGTTGACTTAAGTACAATGAAATAATATAGGAATTAAATAAAGAAGCCGATATTGGAAAGTTTCCCAAAAACCTACCAATATTCGAAGATTTCATACTTGTTTAATTTTCGGGAAGCTCGACCAGCATTTTTTGGTCGAGCTTTTTTTATGCTCCTATCAAAGACTGAATTTGTTATGATTTTTAAAAGAAAAATCACGCCAAATTGGTACTTGCAACGCAAATACCCAGGGTCGCCACCCTGTGCTTAAATAAGGTCACCCACTTCGGGGTTCTTCTCATACTTCTGAATGTCCCTAGTAATTGAAAAAATGGAATAAAAATAATCTAACGATACACTTTTTCAGAAAGCTTTTAGTTGGATATAAAAAAAGCCTAAATCATTGACTGACTTAGGCTTAGCAACTAACAAACTAATATTTTTATTATAAAGTTGGAATCTTCAACTCTTGACCTGGAAAAATTTTATTTGGATCGTCAAGTATGTCCGTGTTGGCCGCAAAAATCTCTTTGTACTTCATAGGGTCGCCATAGAATTCTTTGGCAATTTTAGATAAGCTATCTCCGCTTTTTACGGTGTAGGTTCGTACTGCAGGTGCAGTGACAGAGAGTCGATTATCCACAAATCTAATCCCATCAGCGTTTTGTAAAGCAGTGACCACCATAGACTTTTCAGTATCAGAGCTTACTTGACCATAAACCGCTACTTGGCCATCCTTATAATCTAAATCAAAATTCTGCACATCTATACCGAGACTATTTACTAATCCTGTCAGCATGACCTTTTTTTGACCAGCCAACTTCGCTTCGAAAGCTTCATTTGCCGCTTCATTAGCATTAGTTGCAGCGTTTTTGGCGGTGTTCGCTGCATTTCCAGCTGCGTTAGATGCATTTGCACCTGTCTTTTTTAACCATGAAAATAATCCCATTTTTTCCGTTTTGATTTTGTTTATAAAATAGCGCGTCCGCATTCACTAGCTTAACCACTTATGAGTATTTAGTCTACTGTGACATGTACCCTAATAGGTCTAATTGTGCGGACTGGTTCATCCAAATGTAGAAAAAAAATGCGTAAGAACTTAAAAAAACATAAATTAGGTAATCTTCAGTTCTAAGGGTTCGAATAGACCAACATTTTCCTCCAATTAAAGCAGTTATTGTACAAGTTTTACCGCTCAGATTCATTTGTGGATAACTTTAATCAACATACAGATGGTGTATGCATTAATTATATAAATATGATATGATTTATTCATCTATGTAAAATAAAGAATTTCAGCATCTTGCTCATTGATAATGACTGAATTTTAGTCATTCACAGCATTATGATTACCAAGTGTATAGCTCATAACTATATCCGTAACAAAAGCAGCATAAATAAAGTAAAACCATTATATTTGCGGAGTTTTTCGAAAAGCTTCGGCTAAAGAAATTTTCATATATTTTAACATAATTAATTAAACTAATGCAAGGAAAAGGATTAATCGTAACGCTGTTAGTTATTATCATCGCTATTTGCCTATGGCAGTATGGCATGATATTACCAACCAACGGTGTCGAGAAAGACGCAGATTCTTATGCCATGCAAGCAGTTTCAGACATGACTGGCTCTGAACTAGAAATCGAACAAGCACAAACAGCTGCTAGATCTCGATATCTAGATTCACTTTCTACGGAGGAAGTATTTATGGGCTACACTTATCAAGATTTGAAAAGTAAGCAATTAGCTTACGGATTGGATTTGGAAGGTGGAATGAGTGTGTTGATGCAAGTCAACTTACGTGACTATCTGGAATTGTTAGCAGGTACAAAATCTGGTAAAGGGAATTTTCAAGCAGCTTTGTCGGCCGCTTCTGAATCACAAGCTAGTGCACAAGACAACTACATTGCCTTATTTGGCAATGCTTGGGCAGCTAACAGTGGTGGAGAAACGCTCGCTAGCATCTTTGGAAATAATGAGACTTTAAGAAATAAAGGTATCAATCGTGAATCATCTGATGGTGAAGTTCTTCGTGAACTGAGAACCCTAGCCGATGAGACGGTTCAGCTTACCTATAATAGATTAAAGCAAAGAATTGACAAACTCGGTGTGGTACAGCCTAACGTTACGTTGGATGCTGCCAGAGATATCATCGCAGTTGAACTTCCAGGAGTTTCAAATCCTGAAAGAGCGAGAAGCTTCTTACAAGCATCTGCGGCTCTTGAATTTTGGCATGTGCACAGAAGTAGAGACATTCTACCTAGCACAGGAACGAGTATTTTCAACGGTCTTAATCAGTTAGATCAAAAATTATCAAACTCGACGACTCAAGAGAGAGAAATACTTTCTGTAAACCCTGTTTATGCGACGGATGATCTTGGAAACATTGATTCTACAAATGTTATCAGACAAGATACTGTATATGCCTCTGCACTAAACAATGCTGGCCCATTACTTAGTAGACTTAGTGTGTACAATGATGGTGGAGCAATCATTGGTTCTGCAGAAAGAAATGAAAAAGAATATATCAGCAAAATATTAAAGGACAACGCTTCTAGCTTTCCAAATGTCAAATTCTTATGGGACAGAAAGGCACAAAAGTTTGGCCTTGATGAAGATGCTGAAGAAAGATTTGCTTTATATGCTATCCGTACTGATGGTAGAGAGGCTCCACTTCAAGGAGATAGAATTACGGACGCAAGTGTAAATACGGACCCTCAAACGGGTCAAGTATTAGTAAGCTTGGCTATGGATAATCAAGGAGGCTCTATTTGGTCAGCTATGACTGCGGAAGCAGTGCAAGATGGCCAAAGACCTATCGCAGTAGTTTTGGATGACGAAGTGGCTTCTGCACCAAACGTTAACCAACAAATCACAGGCGGTAACTCTCAAATTTCTGGTTCATTCACCATGACTGAAGGAGCAGATTTAGCTTCTATACTTAAGATTGGTAAGCTACCAGCTAAGACTACTATTATTCAAGAGTCTCTAGTAGGTCCTTCATTAGGTAAGGAAAATATACGTTCTAGTTTTATTGCATTTATCGTTGGTTTTGCCCTATTGCTTTTATTCATGGTATTCTACTATGGAGGCGCGGGTTTCGTATCGATATTAGCTTTATTACTCAATGTCTTCTTTATCATTGGAGCCTTAGGGTCATTTGGTACAGTATTGACCCTTCCTGGTATTGCAGGTATCCTGCTTACTATTGGTATGGCGGTTGATGCGAACGTAATCATTTACGAAAGGATTCGAGAAGAGCTTAGAGCTGGTAAGACAAAGTTACTGGCTATTCAGGATGGTTTCAAAGCCTCCTACTCTGCTATTATTGATGCCAACGTCACCACCTTTATCGTTGCCTTGATTTTGATTTATTTCGGAATTGGACCTATCAAAGGTTTCGCAGTTGTATTGGCGATTGGTGTTGCTATGTCTGTATTCACTGCCGTCTTAGTCGGTAGAATGATTATAGAGTGGTACATGAGTGGAAAAGGCAGAGATCTTTCATTCTGGACTAGCGCTTCTAAAAATGCATTTGCTAATGTGAAAAGAGACTGGTTAGGTGGAAGAAGAATTGCGTACATTATTTCTGGTACTTTTATCGCTATCAGTTTAGCCGCTTTTATATTTAGAGGATTTGAACTGGGCGTTGATTTCAAAGGTGGATATTCTTATAATGTAGCTTTTGAAGAAACTATTAATGTTGATGCAGATGCTTTAAGATCATCTCTAGATAAGGTATTCGATTCTAATACTACTGTTAAAGAAGTAGATGGAACAAATACATATAACATTGTTACTTCTTACCTAGTATCTAGTACTGAGGAAGGAGCAGCAGATGCTGTTATGGCTAAGTTGCATGAAGGCATTACTGCTATAGGCGCTACCAGCGAAAGCTTGGAGAATTTTAGAAGTCCAGCGACCTCTGGTACACACGTGATCGCATCTAGTAAGGTAGGACCAACTATCGCGGATGATATCGCAAGATCAGCTAAGTATGCTACGGTATTTGCCTTGCTATTTATCTTCTTATACATCTTCTTGAGATTCTCAAAGTGGCAGTACTCCTTGGGTGCGGTTGCAGCCCTATTCCACGATACATTGGTAGTATTAGGGGTATTCTCAATTGCACATGGTTTCTTGCCATTCTCAATGGAGATTGATCAAGCATTTATTGCAGCTATCCTTACGGTGATTGGTTACTCGATCAACGATACCGTGGTGGTATTCGATAGAGTTCGTGAGTACATGGGCATCTATACAGGAAAGCCTAAAAAGGAAGTTATCAATATGGCTGTAGATAGTACTGTATCAAGAACGGTTATTACCTCTTTGACTACCCTATTTGTAGTCTTGATCTTGTTCATCTTTGGTGGTGGAGCGATCAAAGGATTTGCATTCGCACTTCTCGTTGGTGTATTAGTCGGTACGTATTCTTCTATCTTCATCGCCACTCCTATTATGTCTGATTTGACTGGAGAAATTGAAGCTAAGACTACCAAGAGAAAAGCATTCTCTGAAGTATTAAAAGCTAAGGCTTAGGAATAATATTAATAAACGATTTATAGAAAAGGGATGTAAACCACTGGTTTATGTCCCTTTTTCATTTGGGGATAGCGTCATAAGTTTACACCTAAGATTCACCTATAATTTGTTTGGCCTAGCGCTGTGCAGGGGTGATGACGGCAGTCATCAGACTCGAGGTACGAGAGGCCGAGCGAACAGCGAGTCCCGGAACATAGCGGCCATCGTGGATATGGCTAGGCCATTTTAGGCCTAGGGCTATCCACGATGGAAGGCTCCTAAATAACATACTAGATATACTTTTCGTCTAAGTTTCCACGACAATCATCCATATAGTTAGCAAACTCATAACAAAGTTGTACTTTTGCGCCTAGAAGAAATAACGATGGATAAGAATAACATTATAGGTTTAATTTTGATCTTCATGATTCTCATGGGCTATAGTTATTTTACAGCCCCGACAGATGCGCAAATAGCCGAACAGAAGCGTGTCAGAGACTCTATAAGCCTTGCTGAAGAAAGGGGTGCTGAAGCCCCTGCTATGGCTGATAAGGTGATGCCGGTAGAAGAAGTGCTGACGGATTCTATGCGCCAAGCAAGAGCGCAACAAAAGTATGGATCGATGGCTGCGGTGTACCAAGGTACCGAGAGTGTATCGACCCTAGAGAACGAAGTTTTCAAAGTGAATTTTACCAATAAGGGTGGCCGAATAAATTCGGTAGAACTTAAGCATTATAAAAAGAATTTAGAGCCTAAAACGATACCGCATCCACAAGTCCCCGTGGTGCTCTTTGAGGACGACAAAAATAAATTTGAATACATTATCCCAGCTGCCAATGCACCGGGTGGAGTGATCAATACTGGGCAACTTTATTTTACGCCCAAATTGAATGGCAATACCATTGTGTTCACTGCCGCGATCGCAAATGGATCTATAGAACAGATCTACAGCATAGATGAAAGTACCTACGAAATCAAGTACGACTTGAAGCTCAACGGGATGTCGGAAACCATAGCCGGAAATGCAGAGGCTATCGAACTAGAATGGATCAACTATTTGGACAAGATAGAAATCAACGATAATTTTGAAAAGAATTATACATCCGTTTATTTTAAAGAAACGGATGAAACGCCAAGCTACTGTTCTTGTATGAGAGATGGCGAAGAGGATGTAGATGGCAATGTAAAATGGGTTTCGCACACCAATCAGTTTTTCAATACTTCCTTAGTCGCGCAGTCTGCATTCTCGAAGGGAGAGTTCGAAACTAAAATGCTAGATGCAGATGATGAGGACTTGAAGAAATTATCTACTTCCTTATCCTTGCCGCTGACTGGTGGCGCTAATGAGCAATACTCTATGCGGATATATAGTGGACCAAACGATTTTGAGACCTTGAGAGCATTTAGTCCTGAGCTAGAAAACATTATCCCTTACGGCTGGAGCTTTTTTGGGAGTATCAACAGATGGATTATCAGACCTGCCTTCAATTTCCTTTCTGGCTTCGTAGGTAGTATGGGATTATCTATCTTATTGTTAACTTTTATCATCAAATTGTTGCTCTATCCATTAACCTATAAGATGCTGTATTCGCAGCAAAAGATGGCAGCTCTGAAACCAAGATTGGCTAAGCTGAAAGAGAAATTTAAAGATGACCAACAAGCCTATAGTATGGAGCAGATGAAGCTCTATAAAGAGTATGGCGCCTCTCCCTTAGGTGGATGTATGCCGATGGTCTTGCAGATGCCGATATGGTTTGCTTTGTTTAGATTCTTCCCATCCGCACTGGATTTTCGCCAAGAGGGATTCTTGTGGGCAGATGATTTATCTAGTTTTGATGTAGCTTTTTGGTTACCGTTTGAATTGCCTTTCGGCTTTGGAGAACACATCAGTTTATTCGCAATTCTCTGGGCAGTAACAACGGTGATTTATACTTTTTACAACACCAAGCACATGGACATGGGGGCCAATCCTGCCATGAAGTATATGCAATATGCCATGCCAGTGATGTTCTTGGTATTCTTCAATAACTATGCCTCTGGATTGACTTGCTATATGTTCTTTTCGAATTTATTCAACATCGCTCAGACTTTGATCACAAAGAACTTCGTAATCAATAAGGATAAAATAGAAGAAGAACTCAAGGCTTATAAAAAGAACCCCAAAAAGAAGAAGGCTGGTGGTTTTCAAGAAAGACTACAGAAAGCCTTAGAAGAGCAACAAAAATTGGCTGCTGAAGCGCAAAAAAAGAAAAAGAAATAAGTTTGCCCACCCCAATTTGTAAACTTTACCTTACAAATTGGGGTTTTGTTTGTGAATATATTTTCACTTTATGAAGCGACAGTCAGAAGCAATAATTCCTATCTCAAAGGGTAA
>CAKZVJ010000084.1 GCA_937923345.1 uncultured Saprospiraceae bacterium | reverse complement strand
TGAGATAATTGGAAATGAGATCAATCTTGATGTACAATCTGCTGGAGCATATACCTTGTCGATTACTGATTCTGTAAACGGTTGTTCCAGACCTATCACAATAAATGTATTTGATAATAGCGCAGAACCGGATGTTAGCGTTTCTCAGGCCTTGGATTTAAGTTGTGTAAATAATACTTCTGAGGTAGTCATAAATTCTAATGAAGACAATCTAATCTACTCTTGGACGACGCAGAATGGAAACATAAATACCGATAATGGGAGCACAATCATCGTAAATATGGCTGGGAATTACCAAGTACTGATTACAGATGAAGATACAGGTTGTACTACTGAAAGAAGCGTAGAGGTGCAAGCAAATTTTGAAGCACCAAATTTTGAATCCTCAAATCCACCAAATATTTCATGTGATAATGCAACTTCCAATGTTTTCATTAATGACTTTGGATCTGGATTGACCTATTCTTGGACTACTACTAATGGTGGTACCATTATAAATGGTGCGAATACCAACAATCCTACCTTTGGGACAGCGGGGGGCTACACAGTATTGGTTACCAATCCTGCCTCAGGTTGTGCAGTCGAGCAATCATTTGAAGTAATTGGAAATACTTTGGAACCAGAAATCCAAATAACTGGAGGAGGGCAGCTAGGTTGCGAAGATGAAAGTCTTCCAGTCTCAGTTAGTCTTTTGAATCTTGATATTCAAAATATTGCTATCGCTTGGTCAAGTAATAATGGAGGTGCTTTTTCAGGTCAGACAAATCTTCCTAATGCATCTGTTACAGCTGCAGGTACTTATCAGGTAGTGGTTACAAATTTAGATAATGGATGTACAGCCTTTGAAAACATAGCAGTAACCCAAGACAATGATAAACCAGAAATTGATATTGCACCAAGCACTAATATTGATTGTATTAATGAAACGGTAACCTTGAATGCAAGTGAATCATCTGTACAAAGTAACTTCATTATTCAATGGACTTCCAATAATGGAACAAGCGTTGATAATGCGAATAGTCTTACCCCGGTGGTCACACAAGCAGGAACCTACACTTTGACTATTACAAACCCCGATAACGGTTGTTCTTCTGAAGCATCTGTTACCATTACAGAGGATAATACTTTGCCTATTGTAGATTTGCCTACTCAGCTTGATTTGACCTGTGATTCCCCTGCATTGTTATTAGGCGGTGGGAATAGTAGCACAGGAGCAGAATACCAATACCAATGGCTCGATGAAAATATGAGTCCCATACCAGGCGCAAATAATGCTACCCTAGAAGTGAACTTGGCTGGAGAATATACCCTACAAATCACAAATTCTACTTCTGGATGTTCTGATTCCAGAACGGTGTTGATAAATGGAAATGCAGATTTACCGGAGGTAGAAGCAGGTGCAAATTTAGAATTGAACTGTACAAATGAATCTGACTTCCTTTCTGGATCTGCTCCAACCAATACTTCGGTGGTGTGGACTACAGTAGATGGCAATATTGTATCTGGAGCAAATACTTTGAATCCAGAAATTAATGCGGCAGGTACTTACATTTTAACGGCTACGAACCAAAGCACAAACTGTGAGGCAATGGACTCTATCACTGTACTTGCGGACATGAATTTGCCAACTATTGAATGGCTAAGTCCAGAAACCTTGAATTGTATAAACACTAGCGTTATTGTTGATGCTACTGCCTCTACTAGCGACGGAGTTTCTATTTTATGGACGAGTTTAGATAATAATCCTATTGTTAATCAGACATCACTTACACCTGAATTTAGTGTTCCGGGAGAATATCTTCTAACCATTGTAGATGATAATACGGGTTGTATATCAGAAGAGACAATTACCATACAAGAAATAATTAATGAGCCAGTTATAAGTCTTGTAGAAGAAGTCCGATTGGATTGCGATAATACATCATCCATTATAGGTGATATCTCCAATCCGGATTATACTTACTTGTGGACTTCAAATTCAAGTCAGATGGAAAGTACTACCTCTCAAATTGAAGTCACAGAAGAAGATATCTATACGCTATTGGTTACGGATATACTAAGCGGTTGTGAGACGAGCTATTCTGTAGAAGTGATAAGTGATGTAGAAGCAACAAACATTATTTCATTAGCGGCAGACATAATCAATTGCAGCAACCCATCGATCACTCCATCTTTAGACCTTGACACAGAGCTTTCAGAGGTATCTATTATGTGGTCAACAATGAATGGAACAATTATGTCGGGTGCGAATACAGCAGCACCAGTTTTTTCAAGTGATGGCGAGTACACCATTGAAATCACAAACATCAGTAGCGGATGTGTAACCACAGAGGTTTTAACGGTAGAATCTAATAATGATGTACCAACATTCAATCTAGGTCCAGATGTAGAATTGTCCTGTGAGAGCAATATCCTAGAAGCAGGCCTTACTATAAATCAGCAAAGTCCAGATTTCGAATACACTTGGACCGATACCCAAGGCAATATTATATCTGAAGAGGCTACCTATAATATTACTGAAGAAGGAACCTATCAACTAGAAGTTGTAAACTCTGTAAGTGGTTGCGTCTTCATAGACCAAGTAGTAGTAACGGAAAATATTGACGCTCCTGAAATCTCTGTCGGTGAAGATCAAGTCTTTGTATGTGGCGATACAGAATTGACTCTTAATGCTGCGATTATTTCAAGCATAAATAATGTTGAAATTATTTGGGAGACAGATAATGGTAGAATAGAAAATGGTGGCAGTACTTTGACACCTGTTATCTCTCAGCCAGGTTTATATACCCTAGTGCTGACTAACTTAGATAATCAATGCTCTGCTACAGAATCGGTATTGGTGACACCTGATATAGACGCACCAAATGCAGTGATTGAACCGTCAGGTGATTTGACCTGTAATGTTACAAGTCTGACCTTAAATGGAGCTAATTCTTCAGGCAATGGAAATTTAAACTTTACATGGTATCAAGATGGCGTCGAGCTTGCTGCAGATACAGAAGAGTTAGTGATCACTAGCCCAGGGACCTATGATTTAGTGATTTTAGATCTGGCAAATAATTGTTCCACTACGACTTCAACAACGATTGAGTTATTTGATCAATTACCAGAGTTTACCATCTCTAAACCTTCGGATTTGGATTGTGATATAAATGAAATTATGTTGAACACGGACTATGATTCAGGTTTAGATTATACATTTACCTGGAGTACAACTGGGGGGAATATTGCTTCAGATTTGGATGTGGCTACTCCTACAGTCAATGCACCAGGAACCTATACGCTTACCGTTGTGGACAATTTTTCGGGTTGTTTCAATACGGAATCTATAGTTATAGAGCAAGATGGAGATGTGCCTGTTTTTGATTTGTCTGTAAACAATGAATTGAACTGTAATATTAATGAAGTTGACATTATAGCAAGTGTTCAAAATGGAAATGTAGATTACCTCTGGACTGATTTGAGCACTGGAATGCTCATAAGCAATAACACAAATACTTTGTCAGTTAATCAAGCTGGAAATTATCAGCTGGAAGCTATTGACGTGGACAATCAATGCAGTAGCATCAGAACAATAGAAGTAATAGAAAATTTACAAACTCCAATGTTAGATGGTTTGCAGCCTTTAGCTATTAACTGTGATGTTACCAGTACTATTATTGTTGCAGAGATTATTAACGATATCGAAAATGCTATTTTGAGTTGGTCAACTCAAGATGGAATAATTGGAAGTACAGATATCAGCACATTAGAAATTGAAGTATTGAGCGGCGGAACCTATACATTCGAGGTGGTCAATTCAGATAATGGCTGTACAAATTCCATAGACTTTTTTGTTCCTGAAAATGCGGACACGCCTGATTTTGCTATCGATGCAGTGGAAAATATTACTTGCGATAACCCAGAAGTTATTATTTCAACCATTATAAGCAATCCATCTCCCAATCAAAATTTAGTATGGACAAGTCCAAATGGTAATATCCTTGGAGCGGATAATGAGGCCAATATTACTGTAGACGCAGAAGGAGAGTACACCTTGCGTATTGAAGATACTGTAAGTGGTTGTTTTGAGGAGCAGACTGTTTTTGTCTCTCTTGATGTGGATAAGCCAATAGTACTTGTTGAAAATCCACTTGAGTTAAATTGTACTCAATTAGAAGTTGATCTTACCGCAATTGTGAGCAATGCCACTAACTTCGATGTATCATGGGGTACTATAAATGGTAATATTTCTGGACCAGTTAATGAGTTAACTACTACTGCTAATCTTCCAGGGGAATATCTAGTAGTGGTTGCAAACCTAGAGAATGGTTGCACAGAGGAGCAA
Organism: uncultured Saprospiraceae bacterium; assembly: GCA_937923345.1. Taxonomy (GTDB): domain Bacteria; phylum Bacteroidota; class Bacteroidia; order Chitinophagales; family Saprospiraceae; genus JALZVN01. Next base: position 28,185 of record CAKZVJ010000084.1, on the reverse strand, counting down.
ACTATCCTTGTGACACAAGATATTGAAGTACCAATTGTTCTAGTAAATGAAGCTGAAGAATTAACTTGTAAGAATGAAATTGTTGTCCTGACTGGAGAATCATCCTCAGGAGGAAATCTTGAATTTAATTGGACAACTTCTGATGGTAACATTGTTAGTTCAACCAATGGAGCCATTATTGAAGTAGATCTCCCGGGATCATATTTGTTAACCCTTACAGATGTAGATAATAATTGTAGTAGCGCTGAAAATGTTGAAGTAATGCAAAATCAGAATGTACCTACAAGCTTTGACGCTTTTGTAGCAGAACCTCCTTGTTTTGGCGACTTGGGGAGTATCAATATTGTAGAAGTAGAGGGTGGAGTAGGACCATATAATTTTAGCCTAGAGGGTAGTCCATTCGATTCTAATTCTGATTTCGATATGTTAGCACCTGGGGCGTACACATTGTCTGTTATGGATTCAGAAGAATGTGTTTATGAAGAAATAGTAGTAGTGCCAGCTACTCCACAATTAACGACAAGCCTAGTAGATGAAGTGGATATTATAGTTGGCCAATCAAATCAATTGCTTGTAAATACAAATGTTCACCCTAATGATATTGCCTCAATAAATTGGACGCCATCTGACTTTTTAAACTGTGATGACTGTCTCAATCCTATTGCCAGTCCAACGAATGATATCAATTACTTTATCACCATTGAAAATGTAAATGGATGTACGATTACAGACTCGATTCAGTTCAGAGTGCAGCGTATCATAGGCCTATATACACCCAACGCTTTCTCACCAAACAATGACTTTATTAACGATAGATTTACAATTTATGCTAAAGACGGGTCCGTTGAGTCAATATCCAATCTATCTATTTATGATAGATGGGGAAATCAAGTCTTTCAAAATGAAGATTTTCCAGCGAATGAAGAAAGTCTTGGATGGGATGGTTCCTTCAAAGGAGAAGCCCTTCAGCCTGACGTGTTTACATATAAGGCCAGTGTTTTATTAATCAATGGAGAAACAGAGCAAGTTTCCGGAAGTGTCACACTGATAAAGTAGTATTCGTCGAAATAAGGGATATTTACAGCATTTAATTTCGAAAGAACGCTATTTGTCCTAGTTTGTTTTGGTATTGCAGTTAAAATTTTCTTAACTTACATACAATATTGGATTTTAAGTTAATAGCAAAACTTAAAAAATTTAGCAAAAAACAAACTCACAATGAGAAAAGGAACAATTACTCTCTTTCTATGCTTTTTCCTATGCATAGGTATCATTTCTGAATTATTTTCACAAGTACCCGGTCGAGTTAGATATCAGCCTGCAATAAACGATGCAGCTGTGGAGGACTTAGTCATTGATACTTTCATAGCCAACCAATGCTTTGAAGTACCGCCTGCGAGTATTAACTTCGCTGGTCGAGTAGGGAACAACGCCTCTATTGGATATTTTTCCGATGGAAATGTAGCACTTGGTATGGAATCAGGACTCGTGATTGCCAATGCTGAAATCGGGCAATTTTTTGGGGGAAATACAGCTACTGGAATTGGTAATCAACTTAATATCCCTGGAGATCCAAACTTAAGTATCATAGAAGCCTTCTATGGAGGTACTATTGGTGGAGCACAAGATGTGGCCACTTTTGATGCTGGCTTTATTGAGTTTGATTTTATTCCGACTTCTGAGTCGGTTTCATTTACCTATGTATTCGCATCTGAGGAATATTGCGATTTTGTGGCTACTCAATTCAATGATAAGTTTGGTATATTTTTGGCCGGTCCTGGTATTACCGCCGCCGATGCACCCTTTGTGATTGGAGGTGGGCAACCAGCTATAAATATCGCAGAGTTTACAGATGCTTTTGGCAACATAGAAAATGTAAGTATCAATAATATTAACCATGATATTAACCCTAATTTTTATGTAGACAATAATATACCAGCTACTTCTGGTTCACAGAGGTGTACCACCATTGATACAGACAATAATCCTCATGTCACCCTAAGTCAGTTTGATGGATGGACAATACCATTACAAGCTACTTACGACGATCTTGAAATTTGTGAGACCTATACGGTAAGAATCTCTGTTGCCGATGGTTCGGATCAGATTTTTGGTTCTGCTGTATTTTTACAAACTAGTAGTTTCAACGCAGCGGAAGGGTCTAGTATTGCTGATATAACGTTTGATGAAACGGGCGAATTGTTCGCTTATGAGAGCTGTGGAGATTCTATAGCTACTGTTATTTTTGAGCGGGAAGAAATTTTTGGAACAAACTCTTTCATTGATATCGATATGCCAATTCAATTTGGCGGGTCTGCTATCTATGGTTTGGATTACTGTACCGACTTACCTTTCGCAGGTACTATTTCCGTAGGCCCTTTTGGGCTGGTAGAGCAAATTCAGGTGAAAGGAGACAACTTTGACGAGACTGTTGAAACCATCGAAATAGAACTCACAAACCCGTGTTTTTGTGATCCCCAAGTTTTTGAATTAGAAATTATAGACGTGCCTCCGATTGAGGTAGCGCCATTAGTAAGTGATACGTCTTGTTTTGGACTGGACGATAGGGAACTTACGGCCTTTATTATAGGGGGAGGTTTCCCATCAGTTGATAGAGCTGATCCACCTGCGGATTTTATGTATGAATGGTCAGATGAAAATGGAGTTTTCAGTACCGATCAAACTACTGAAGTTGATCTTTCTGAGCCAGGTTCTTATACCTACTTTTTGGAGGTGTCTGATGGATGTGGAGGTGTTCATATGGATACTGTGAATTTTGTAACGAGTGGTATTCCAGATGCAGAACTGGAAGGAGAATCTTCTATTTGCCCAGAGAGCCCTTCTACTGTTTTGGAACTTACCTTAATGGGGTCGCCACCTTGGACACTACAGTATACCTTGGATGGGGTTGCTCAACCACCATTATTAATAGAAGACCCAGATTTTGATTTTGAAGTTTTCGAATCAGGTACCTATGTTATCACCCGTATTGACGGGGCTAACTGTGGACAAGATGTGGAAGGAATGGCTATCGTATCAGATCAATCATTTGATTTAATGCTTGAGCCTACGCCTACTTTATGTAGTGATTCAGAAGATGGTATGCTGATGGCTGTAGTATCTAATAGTAACGGAAGTCTTGAATATTTGTGGTCGGATGATAACGCCCAAACGACGGAAATGGCTACTGGCCTTGCTCCTGGTATGTACACCGTCACAGTTACAGATGAACTAGGTTGTACTCAAGAATTGATGGGAGAGGTTTTCGCAGCTCCCGAAGTTTCAGTTACTCCAGCTCTTGTTTCAGGTACTACTTGTGGAGACTTAATGTCAGGAGAAGTATCAGCACAAGGTGCCGGCGGAAATGGTGATTTTACCTATGAATGGTTTGATAACGCAGGTATGCCTGTCGGAACAGGTAGTACTATCGGTGGATTGACTGCTGGAGACTATGAAGTTTTAGCTATTGATGAAAACGGTTGTGAAATAAGGGATGCCATAAATATTCCTTCAGATGAGAATACGCCAGATGCGTTTGCTATGCCTGCCGAAATAGATTGTAATAATACTATGATTACCATTTCTACAGATGGCACCTCAGAAGGAACAGAATTTGAGTATGCATGGACAGTAAATGGAGCTGGAAGTATTGCTAGTGGCGCAGACTCGCCAAATGCAGTAGTTGATGAGCCAGGTACATACATATTGACGGTGACCAATACAACCAATGGATGTACTGCTCAAGCACCAGTTGTCATCGGAGACAATAGAGTGGACCCTGCAGCAGATGCAGGTACATCTTTTGAATGTATCGATACCGAAGTTATGCTTGGCGGTGCTGGGCTAGCTACAGGCCCTAATATTACTTATGAGTGGACTACGGTCAGCGGAGGTACTATTGCTGGAGCAACAGATGTAGCAAACCCTATGGTTTCAGAAGCAGGTACTTACCAAGTGTTGGTGACAAACACAGAGAATGGATGTACAGCCATTTCTCAAGTAGATGTTTCTGTAGCACCAGAGGTGGCTACTGAAATGCCTCAACCTATTGACTGTCGAGCAGATGGTACTGTTACGCTGAGCGGTCTTGGATCTGATACAGGTGCGGACATTACCTATGAGTGGGTAGCAAGCAATGGCGGTGTTATCGTCTCTGGCAATAATTCTATCAATCCAGTGGTAAGTCAAGGGGGTACCTATTCCTTAGTGGTTAGCAATAGTGCCACAGGATGTTCTAGCCCAGCGATGGAAGTAAATGTGCAAGATATAAGAACAGACTTAGTGGCAGAACCAGGCCAACCTGCTCAAATCAATTGTAATATAGAAACAGTTACATTAGGTGGTGGGAATACTTCTACGGGAGGCACTATACAATATGAATGGCAAATAGTTCCAACCAATGGAGCACCTAGTATGGCGAATACCCCAACGATAACGGCTACTCAAGGAGGTACTTACACCTTGTTAGTTACGGATACCAATAACGGTTGTACGGCTATGAATGAAGTTGTCATTGCAGAAGATACGGAAGACCCAGATGTTGTTATCGCTGCACCTGCATTACTTACTTGTGAAGCAGATAATCAAATTTTGAATTCTACAGGATCCAGTCAAGGAGACTTCACATACACATGGACAACGATGGGAGGAAACATTGTTTCTTCTTCAAATGACCAAAACATCCAAATTGATGATCCAGGTATGTATACTTTAACCGTTGTTAATAATACAACAGGTTGTGAAAATTCTGAGACTGTTGAAGTTATGGAAGATGCCATTTTCCCTGAGGTAATTATTGCTGCTCCAATGAATATTGATTGTGATAACACACAAGTTTTATTGGATGGCTCTGCTTCTGAATCTGGTCCTGGCATAGAATATACATGGACTAATGCGGCTGGAGATATCATTGGCTCTGCACCTAGTGTACAAGTAGATGCAGGAGGTCAATATATATTGACAGTGAATAATACCAATACCGGATGTGAAGAAACAGATCCAGTTATGGTTATGGATATTAGAGAAGATCCAATCGCAGACGTTGGAGCTATCCAAGGTCTAAATTGTGATATCACTGCCGTGACTTTGGGTGGAGCTAATTTAAGTACAGGTACTGAATTTTCTTACGCTTGGTCATTGTCTGGTGCTGGAGTAATCAGCACAAATGCTAATCCTGAGATTGTGGAAGGAGGGGAATATACTTTAATAGTTACCAATAGTATCAATGGATGCACCGCTACTGATGTTATTATAATAGCTGAAAACATGGAAGACCCAGAAATTGATGTGGATCCTAGTGGAGTGATCACTTGTGAGGCACCAACACAACAACTGTTGACAGATGGTAGCAGCACAGGTAGTGAATTTGTATATACATGGACTGGGCCGAATGGATTTATGTCTAATGAGGAAAATCCAGACGTTACGCTTTCAGGAACATATGAATTGACCATTTTGAATACCACCAACATGTGTAGTGTTACTGAAATGGTAGACGTTGATGAAGATGCAGATTTTCCAGCGATCAACATTGAAACCCCAGCCGTAGTCAATTGTGCAAATACTATAATTGAACTTTCTGGTGATGGTTCAGAACTTGGACCAGATATAGTGTATACATGGGTGGCATCTAATGGAGGGGTGATTGAAGACGATGAAGATACTTTGAATCCAGAAATTAGCGCAGCAGGTACTTATACTTTGACTGTTTCTAACACTGCATCAGGTTGTAGTAGAACAGAAGAAATAGTAGTTACAGATGACTTTATGGATCCAGAAGCAATGGTCAATCCTGATCTTACTTTTGGTTGTACAGACGATATCTTGAATGTGACCGGTGATGGCTCCTCTACTGGAGCTAATATAGAATACGAATGGTCCGCAGTGATTGGAAATATTAGTGGCTCAACCACCGACCTAGCTACACAAATAGATCAGCCAGGAGAATACATCTTATTAGTGACGGATACAAATAATGGATGTACAGCTACAGCAACGTTGATGGTAACGCCAGACGAAGCATTGCCAGACATTGCTATCGCTCCTGCAGATTTGATTACCTGTGATAGACCTACCATTACCATTGATGCTACTGGATCAGCTACGGGTGCGGACTTGACTTTCCAATGGGAGCGAGATGGAACACCATTTACACCAGCTGACAATTTTGTCTTTGAGGTAGATGAGCCAGGTATGTATACCCTTATCATCGAGGACATCAATAATGGTTGTGTTTCAGAACAAACAATTCCGGTGATGGAAAACATAGAAGATCCAATTGCGGAAGCGGGTGAAGGTATTATTCTCAACTGTCGTGATATGATGCTGAATCTTGACGCTGGAGCATCCAGTGCAGGAGATGAGTTTGAATATTCTTGGACTACTGCTAATGGTGGAGTGATTGTATCTGGTGAGGATACGGATGAGCCTTTGGTTAGCGAGCCAGGCACTTACATATTGACCGTACGAAATACGGAAACTGGCTGTACGAGTACAGATGAAGTGCCCGTATTGAGAAATGATTTTGAACCAGAAATTGCTATTGTTACACCTGGTGAACTCAACTGTAGAGATCAATTAATAACTATCGATGCCATGGGTTCTGATCAAGGAGGAAACTTTGAAATCGAATGGACTGAAATGGGTACCGCTAATATTGACTCTGGTGAAGAAACATTATCGCCTGTAGTAGATGCACCTGGTACTTATATTCTGACCATCACGAACATGGATAACTTCTGTGTATCTACCCAAGAGATCGAAGTGACAGAAAACATAGAAGAGCCAGAAGCAGCTATCGAGATTCCAGAGATGTTGACCTGTGCTACCCTCAATGTGACCCTTGATGGTATGCAATCTAGTCAAGGAAATATGTTTAGCTATACTTGGACATCTACCAATGGTTCATTCTCTGGCAGTACCGATGAGATTAACACTACCGTTGATGGTCCTGGTATATATGAACTACTTGTGGTGAACACAGAGAACTTCTGTGAAAACACCTTTAGCATTGAAGTACTTCAAGATATTGAAAACCCAACAGCAGAAACGGGTACTACTCAAGTAGTCACCTGTGATGAGACGCTAGCACAACTTTCAGGAGCTGGATCAAGCACTGGCCCACAGTTTGAATACATATGGACTCCATTAAACGGAGGAGCAATAGTAGCTGGAGGAACAACTTTGACACCGACTGTAGATTCTCCAGGTGATTATGAGTTGAGAGTATTCAACACTGAAAATGGATGTGAGGATACTAGCGTACAGCAAGTGACTTCTAACGATGTATTCCCTCAAGAGGCACCACCCGTACCGGTTGTCCTCAACTGTGAGATAATGACACAAACAGTTACCTCTCAAGGTAATCCTGATCTCACTTATGAGTGGACTGACGAAGCAGGAAATATTTTAGCTACAGGAAATTCTGTAGAATTAGATCAACCTGGTATTTATATCATGAACATTACAGACAATATAAATGGATGTAGCACACCGAATCAGTTTGAGGTATTCCAGGACATAGAAGATCCAGAAGTAAATGCAGGACCTACAAGCGAATTGACTTGTACAGAGACTATTGCGGCCTTAGCAGGTTCTGGATCTGAGGGAGGCAACTTTACGTACACCTGGACGACAACAGACGGTTCCTTCTCAGGCCCAACTGACCAATTAGAAGCCTTTGCAAATGCAGGTGGTACGTATACACTTACCGTATTCAATGAAGACAATAGATGTAGTGCCTCCTCAAGTGTGATGATCACAGTAGATGAAGACACGCCTTCAGGTATAGAAGCGGATGCTATTTCTCCGATGTGTTTCGGAGACCCAGGTGCTATCTTCTTCGATAATATCATTGGCGGTGTTGGACCATTTATGTACTCTATCGATGGTGGACAGACTTTCTCTGATGAAGATTTATTCTCTAATCTAGCGCCTGGGGTGACCTATGATCTACTGATCGAAGATGATAATGGTTGTACGGTAGCGCAGCAGTTGACGATACCTACGGTAGACTCTCTCAGTGTGACCGTCGCAGAAACAATGGTAGAAATCGACTTGGGCGAATCATTTAATATCAGTGCATTTACTACATTGCCGGAAAGTGAGATCGTATCTATCACCTGGTCTCCTGCGGATGGCTTGAGCTGTACCGATTGTCTCAATCCAGTAGTGACTCCAGGATTCAGCACTAATTATGAAGTGATGGTGGTCAGTGAAAATGGATGTGTTGATAATGCGACCATACAGTTTAGAGTGGATAGAAATATTGATATTTATATTCCTAATGCATTCTCTCCACATAACGATGATGGAGTGAACGATTTATTCATGCCTTTTGGTAAGCCATCGATAGATGCTACAGTTCTTCAATTCCAAATTTATGACAGATGGGGCGAGCAGGTATTCGTAGATGGAGACTTTGAGTTGAATGATCCAGCAAGAGGATGGAATGGTGTATTTAGAGAAACGGATTCGCCTACAGGAGTCTATGTTTACTACATCGTTCTCGAATTCGTGGATGGCAGTACAGAGCTCTTTGAGGGCGACGTTACGCTCATGAATTAAAAAACAAGGTTTTATTGCTAAAACAATATATGAGGTCGCTTCAGAGATGGAGCGGCCTTTTTTTTGTTTGGGTCCATCCCGATGCTCATCTCAGGGCCACGCACATCGGGACCGGGCTCTTTCGCACTCCGTTTCACTTCGGTCCTCAGGGGATACAGAATTGAAAAGATAGTATCCAGTATGGAAGGCTAGGATATACTAAGTGATTTAAGTATTCTCATCCCTTTGGACTGCCCCTAAAAAGGGGCCTGCTGTCGATCCCTTGTACAAAGGAGATCTAGCAGCGAAACAAGGTAAAACTCAAAACATATTGTGATTTTACTAGTTAACCTTCATATTATATAGCATAATAAAATTAACTGCGTTTTGAATTTCTTAAAAAAATATAAGCTTTGGTTTTTAATAGTATTGTTATTAGGAATCATAATGGCCTCAGCTGCATATGTATCCACTTACGAGAAGGAAAAACTAGAGAAGTGCAAGAAAGAAACAACTGGCATTATCACATCTGCAGAAGAAGGTAGAGGAGGCAGTTGGACGATGCAGTATAAGTACATGATAGGGGGCACTGAGATTATCGCAAGCGAGACCATAAATAGCAAAGCGGATATCAAGTACTTTGCATTAGGACAGTCTATCGATATCTACTACAGCTGCACTAATCCTACGGTAAGTAGATCTAAGAAGACGAATGAGTAGGCTGTTAGGTTCGGGTTTCAAATTACAATGTATTGGTAGGTGCAGAAATATTATATTTCGTTGAGAGTAAACTTTCCTCATCTAAAGAAATCTACATGACCACCCCAAATCAATAAAATTGCTTTAATAACGGCTTGATTCATTGGCTAAATTAATCATGATTTTTGTAGAAAATCACGCCAAATTGATTCTTGCCACCCTGATACCGAGAGTGGCTTCTTCTCTTACTTCTAAACATTCCCTATATACTATAAATAAAAAAGGCTGCAGTATCTTCTTGATACTACAGCCCTCAATGTATATTTTGCAATCTGTGATTCCACTCTGAATAATATCACCAAAAGAGTCCTTTTGTGTTTTCGTAACTTTTCGGAGTGGACTCATCTTTATTAACTGATTACTTCACAGTAATCGTGTACTTCGGTGTTGGATTCAATGGACAAAAATACTCATATGTACCAGCCTTTAGATTTACTATATTAGTCATAGAGCTTGATCCGTTCGCTACCGGAGCTTTTACGTATGCTTCTTTGATGTGTTTAGAAGCATCATACATTCCAGCTGGAACCAATACGAATCCTACCTCGTGGTCAACACCATTATTTTTAATATTGAATTGGTAATCTCCCTCAGTAATCGTCAATCCTTGTACTTTAAAATCTCCAGGTACTTGACCAAGCGTGATGGTTTCAACACCTTCTTTTACGACTAGCGAGTATTTTGGAGTTGGATTCAGTGGGCAGAAGTACTCATACTCTCCTGGGGCAAGAGATACAATATTAGTAGACATTGTCTTGCCATTTGGTACTGGGGCCGTTACATATGCTTCTTTGATATGCTTTTCTGCATCATACATTCCTTTTGGGACCAATACGAAGCCCACATCGTGTCCGACATTGTTGTTTGATATATTGAATTGATAATCACCTGCGGCAAGCATTACAGATTCTTGAGTAAATACGCCTTTTTGCTGTTCAAGATTTACTTGGTTTACTTGGGCTGCTAAGAAATTGAAGCCGAAAAATAAAAGGGCTAAGCTAATAGTGCAAACTTTTTTCATTGTTAAATTATTTATTTTTTTTAAAATTAAATTCAACAATAAAACATCCTCACAGAAATCTAGTTTTGCTCTAAACTGGTCAAGGTTTCCTTATTGATTGTACATTCTTCCCGTAGAGTAACAATACCTGAAATCAAATCGATTTTTATAGCTTAGATTTTCTGAATAAAATAGGAGTCATACTTGTATGTTTCTTAAAAAACTTAGAAAAATGGCCACCATCTTTATAACCTAATTCTATAGCAATCTCGGTACTAGACATGTCAGAATAGAGAAGTAAACGCTTGGCTTCCAGCATTATACGCTCATTGATCATCATCAGTGGGGACTTATCATTATACATCAGGAAGAGATTTGAAAGGGTTTTTGGTGATTTGAATAGCAAATTGGCATAATCCTTCACTTTGTGATACTTTCTAAAGTGCTTTTCTACCAAGAGATTGAATTGTCTTATGATATCAACCTGAGCCTTTGTAATGGTGGGGTCAGGTAGGTTGCTGTTTATCATCCGCGTAGACATAATCAATAATCTTTTCAATGAAGATCTTAACATTTCTCCCTGCAAATGATCCTTGAATTGGAAGTCTTCCTCGATTTGTTGCTGCATGATTTGAAAGTGATTAACTTCCTTTTCAGTAAGCTTAATGCGCTGTGGTTGAGCTGATCCGTAAAACAATAGACCATTACAAGATACCTGGTCATCATGACTCTGGATACAAAAGAATTGTTTGTTGAATATAAAAGTTAGGATGGAGTCATTGTCTATTGGCACTTCTACTTTATTAAGTGGGGTACAAAAGAGTACTTCGTGCGCTTTGAGACTCAAGGTATAGTCATCAACGGATATGTTGGTGGCATTGCCTTTGTTCCAGATTATTTTGTATAAACCTTGATTATTGAGCAGTTCTTGAGAAGGACTACAAGATAAATCAGTAAGAACAAATTCATCTTCATCTTTAAATCCTTGATACGATAATTTCATCTTTTGGAATGAGTAAGTTGATGTAGAAGGTACACAATTTAAAAACAATCAAATCATTTATACACAGAATTCGAAAGCATAAGATAAATGGTGTATCCCCCGGTTATACAAAATAAGGAATAGGGACATTCAATTGGTAGTATTCCTCGATTCAGCAATTAAATATGCATGAGTCCACTCACTAAAATAGTCGTTTTGTGTTTTCTTTACTTTTCGGAGCGGACTCCAGTATAAACAATATTAACATTTTGGAGAAACGTGCCTCCAGCTAGGATCCTTTTTGCATGAGGGATATGGAAGGGGATGGCTTCAGCCATCCGTGTCCAGACGACGATAGGAGACTGGATACCGAGCGAGCAGCGAGCCTGGAGGAGCCCGACCCTGCCCTTAATAAACCCCTTAAATACCTATAAAAACCTATAAAAGGCAGGGGCATGCCCGAATACAAATCCTACAATAAACATAGTGATACCGTCTCTTGGTAGGCTTCACAACAAATAAGTGTTTACAGCGTATATATTTTTGATAAAATCCTTGTGTTTTATTCTATTTTTGCCCTTATATGCAGTTTTTACATCCAGCATTTTTATATGGCTTATTAGCCCTGGCGATCCCAGTGATTATTCATCTTTTCTTTTTCAGAAGATTTAAGAAGGTGTACTTTACTAATGTCAGATTCCTAAAAGAAGTCAAAGAGGAAACCAGCGCTAGAAGAAAGATTCGTAACCTATTGGTATTGTTGGCGAGGCTATTGGCTATGGCATTACTGATCCTTGGATTTGCGCAACCGTTTATCCCCAAGGATACGGAAGTGAAAAAAGGAGCGAAGGCGGTCGCAGTATATGTGGACAACTCTTTTAGTATGTCCTCGCTATCTCAGGATGTGCCACTCATAGATAAAGCCAAGGAGCGCGCCAGAGAAGTAGTGGCGGCCTACAATGTAGAAGATAGATTTCAGATTCTGACGGGTGATTTTGAAGGAAGACACCAGAGATTAGTCAGTCAAGAGGATGCGATCGCCTTGATAGATGAAATAAAAGTGACCCCATCTGTGAAAAAGATATCCCAGGTGATGGTACGTCAAAAGCAGGCCTTAGAGACAAGGCAAGACAATGAAATAATGGTATCTTATGTGATCTCAGATTTTCAACAGAATATCACAGACATCAATACCTATGAAGATACTACGGTAGCTATCAATCTACTGCCACTGCAGTCTGTACAAGAGAAAAATATTGCGATTGACTCCTGTTGGTTTGACTCACCAGTACGGATGCGAAATCAAACTAATCCGCTCGTAGTAAAAATAAAGAACTATAGCCAAGAGGATGCGGAGAATGTTCGATTGGCGCTCAAGCTGGACGGCCAAATCAAGCCAGTAGGTACGATGAATATCCCAGCAGGTCAAGAAGTAACGGATACGGTAAATGTGACTATCCTACGAAATGGATGGCACAAAGCAGAATTGACGATTACAGATTATCCAGTCCAATTTGATGACTCATATTATTTTACATTTAATGTAGCAGAACAAATTAATGCCTTGGTAATCAACGGTACCGCTAATAATAAATATTTGAATGCTGCTTTTAATGGTATCGAGAGCTTTAAGATTACCAATAAGTCATCTCAAAATATTGATTATTCATCTTTTCCTTCCTATGACTTAATCGTCACGAATGACTTGACAAGTCTTTCCTCTGGATTGACATTTGAGCTGACGGAGTATATCAAGAATGGAGGGAATGTGCTGATGTTTCCATCTGCATCGGCTAACAAAGAGAGCTATAATGCTTTCTTGGATGGCGTACCCGCTAATCAATTGGGCGCCAATGAGAAAAGCGAAAGAAAAGTATCCAATATCAATACAGAAGAGTTTGTCTTTAAAGATGTATTCGAAAATAAGAGTGCCTTATTTAAGCTGCCCGTCACGCAATCTAATTTTAGCCTGACTAAGTTCTCTAGTAGAGGAGAAGAACCATTGATGATCTATAGAGATGGGTCGAGCTATCTCGCTAAATATAGAACTGGTCAAGGGCACTTGTATCTGTGCGCAGGCCCACTCAACGCGGATCAAAATGACCTAGTAAAAAACGGCGAAATCTTCGTACCGATGTTATATAAGATGGCTATATCATCTGCTAAGAATAATGATATCGCATATACGATAGGTAAAGATGAGGTGCTTGATCAGGCGAATAGAGCCACAGGAGCAGAAATGATCTATAAAATCAAAGGAGAGAAAGAAGAGTTTATACCTGAGCAAAAAGTAATCGGCTCTCAAGTCATTTTGGGCATGAATAATCAAATCAAAGAAGCTGGTTTTTATAACCTTTACTTGGAAGCTGGAAAACCCCTCAATGTATACGGATATAACTTTGATAGGAGAGAATCAGAACTGCAGTACATCAATGTAGAGGGACTAACAGAGATGACGCAAAATAATCCAGCCTTTTCTATTGTAGATTCTTCTAAGAATGCTAATTTCGCTGAGCTTATAAAAGAAAGAAGTACAGGAGTCATTTTGTGGCGTTGGTGCATCATACTTGCACTCCTCTTTCTAGCAATCGAAGTCTTACTTCTGCGTTTTTGGAAAGTAGATTGATTTGCCTTCGATGCAAGCAATCAAAAATGGTGATTTAAAATTTATTAGCGAACCATTGAGACCTTAAAACTTGTGAATGGACGTACTGTATAAACAAATACGTATAATCTCTCCCTCAAAAAAAGTACCTCAAAAAAAGGTAGACCTCCTTATTTCTAAGGGTATTATCAAGAAAATTGCGGACAAAATAAAAGCACCGAAAGGAGCAAAAGTATTAGCGTATCCTAATGCTTATGCCAGCATCGGATGGGTAGATGTAGGTGCGCAATGTGGAGAACCTGGATACGAACACAGAGAGACTTTAGCGAGTATCCGAGCCGCAGCGGCTAACGGAGGCTTCACAAGTGTGATCGTGAGTCCGGATGTCCAGCCCGTTGTAGACAATAAGGCACAGGTGGCCTTTATCCAAAGTGCGAATAAAAGAGAAGCAGTGAGCATCTATCCGATGGGTAGTATCAGTGTGCAAGGAAAAGGAGAGAACATAGCGGAGATCATAGATATGCATGAGGCGGGTGCAGTGGCATTTTCAGATGGGAATCATAGTGTACAAAGCGGAGGGCTTATTCAGCGAGCGCTAAACTATGCCAAGACTTTTGATGGGCTGGTGTATAACCAACCCAATGATGAAAGTGTAAGTGGAGATGGGCAGATACATGAAGGTCAGGTAAGTACCATGCTTGGATTACCAGGATTACCAAACCTAGCAGAAGAACTAATGCTCAAGCGAGATCTGGATATTTGTGCGTACACAGAATCTAGATTGCATTGTGCCAATATATCTACAGCCGGCTCGGTAGACTTGATCAAATCAGCAAAAAAATCAGGCCTGTTGGTCAGCGCCTCAGTACCCATTTTGAACCTTTGTTTTGATGATCAGGCGCTGGGACAGTATGATGTAAACTATAAAGTGTTTCCTCCCTTGAGAGAGGCAAAAGATAAACGGGCCTTGATCAAAGGATTTATATCGGGGACGATAGACTTAGTCTCTTCTAATCATCAACCACTAGAAGAGGAAGCTAAAAAAGTAGAATTTCCATACGCTGATTTTGGCGCGACAGGCATCGAGACATTGTTTCCCTTGTTGCTCAATTTGGTTTCGGACAAGTTCACTCTAGCAGACATTGTAGAGAAGTTAGCTTTTGCCCCTCGGAGAGTATTCAGAATGAACACCCCCGAAATAAAGGAAGGCGCAGAAGCCAACCTTTGCATTTTTAGTCCCTCTGAAGAGTGGACCTATGAGAAAAGCAACATTAAATCTAAGAGTAAAAATTCTCCTTTTATAGGTCAAAAACTGAAGGGAAAGGTGTTTTCAGTATACAATAATGGAGTGTTAGTAGAAAATTGATTCGCTTTTTCTCGAAATTCTACAAATTCGAGTATATTTCACACGAATCAAAACCACATACTATGTTAGATCAAAACATTTCTGAAATCAACCATGATGCCTCTCCATTCACACCTGCGCTAAAATATGGCGTTATCAGAGGCTTAATAGCTGTTGCATTAATACTAGTCATGTACTTAAGCGGCATACTTGAAAGTTCTATGGATGGTAGTAATCCAATGCTTGGAACGGTAATTTGGCTGGTAGGCCTTGGGCTTACAGTTATGTTTGTAGTCCTAGCTGTCAAAGAACATAAAGCAAATCGTGGCGGCAATATTAGCATTGGCCAAGCCTTAGGGGTAGGCATTTTGACGACCCTGGTTTATGGAGTGATTGCTGCTATTTGGACCTATGTATTCTACAATTTTATTTTTACTGGATATGAAGAAGTAATGTTGGAAATGATATCGTCCCAATATGAAGAAGCTGGTATGAGTGATGATGAAATAGAAACTGCTATGGGAATGGTTGGCGCTATGACCTCGCCATTGGTAATGGCAGGGACAACTGCTATCATGCCTCTATTTACAGGATTATTTGCTGGATTGATTACCGGAGCGGTTGTGAAAACGAACTAAATAATTTGATGAAAAAACCAGTGTATTACGGAATCTTAGCGGCATTATTAGCGATCGTCTTGTATTTGTTGCTTTATTTCGTGGAAAAGCAACTGATCGTTAATCCATTCGTTAAATCTCTGAGGTACCCTATATACATTGTTTGCGCTTGGATAGCAGTAGGCAAGTATAGGAGCATGATGGAAGATAAGTCAGCACTAGTAAGCTGGATAAGACCCGCTTTTTTGACTTTCGTGGTAGCGAGTACAATATTTACAGTCTTCGAATTTATCTTATTTCGATTTGTAGATCATGATCTCTACCAGATAAGTGCCGCTTATCTCAACGAACACTTTCCAGAATTGCAGCCCAAAGGGGTACCTGGACGAAGCAATACCATCACACCAGTGACTATAGAAGAAGCGGTAACGATATCGCGGACCTTATTTTCTTTAGCCTTGGAAGTAGTCGTTGGATTTTTGTTCTCGTTCATTATAGGATTGATTTGGAGAAATAAAGGATGAATCTAAGTATAGTAGTACCGGTTTACAATGAGGAAGAGTCACTTCCGCATTTGGAAGAATGGATTGCCAGAGTGATGGCAGACCACGACTTCACCTATGAGATCCTCATGGTCGATGATGGTAGCTCTGATGATTCTTGGAGCGTGATTAAAAATCTCCGGAGAAAAAATAGAAGCGTCAGAGGCATCAAGTTTCGTCGTAACTATGGAAAATCTGCTGCCCTCAATATTGCCTTTGAGCATGCCCAGGGAGATGTAGTCATCACCATGGACGCTGACCTTCAAGACTCTCCAGATGAAATTCCAGCCCTCTATGATATGATCATCAATGAAAAATACGATATCGTATCTGGTTGGAAGAAAAAAAGACATGACCCTCTTTCTAAGACAATTCCTTCAAAATTTTTCAACCGAGTTACCCGCATGATCAGTGGAATACAATTGAATGATTTCAA
This sequence comes from uncultured Saprospiraceae bacterium, assembly GCA_937923345.1. GTDB lineage: Bacteria > Bacteroidota > Bacteroidia > Chitinophagales > Saprospiraceae > JALZVN01. The sequence goes on along the minus strand of CAKZVJ010000084.1, from coordinate 11,355 downwards.
CTGTGGATTGAAAGCCTATAGAAAAGAGGTGGTGAAGAGTATAGAAGTCTATGGTGAAATGCATCGCTATATCCCAGTGATGGCCAAGTGGTCCGGCTTTAGCAAGATTGGCGAGAAAGTAGTGCAACACCAAGAAAGGAAATATGGATACTCCAAGTTTGGAGCGGGCAGATTGATCACCGGTTTTCTAGATTTATTGTCCATTACTTTTGTTGGAAAATTCGGAAAGCGACCTATGCACTTTCTAGGCACCCTAGGAACAATGGCCTTCATGATTGGTTTTGTTATTCTAGCCATTCTCAGTATCAATAAAATATTTAGAGAAGGTTATGGGATGACGGAGAGACCCTTATTCTATTTTGGTATTTTATCTCTGATTATCGGTACCCAACTGTTTGTTACTGGATTCCTAGCAGAGTTGGTATCGCGTACTTCTAGCAATCGAAACTACTATGTAGTCGAGAAAAAGATGGGCGTAGAAAATAAGATTATAGAAGAAGATATAAATGTGGATGTGTGATGTCTCAAAAAATTTGCATCATTGGTCCTGCATACCCATTGCGTGGTGGACTAGCCTCCTTCAATGAAAGACTCGCTTACGCATACCAAGCTAAAGGAAACAAAGTAAAACTCTATACCTTTTCTCTCCAATATCCCTCCATATTTTTTCCAGGTAAAACACAATTTTCAGAAGACCCTGCTCCAAAAGATCTAAATATCGAGGTATGTATCAATAGTGTCAATCCACTCAACTGGATTTCCGTAGGTCGAAAAATTAACAAAGAAAACTTCGACCTCATCATAGTTCGTTTTTGGATTCCATTTATGGGGCCAAGCTTAGGAACAATATTGAGACAAATAAATCGAAATAGTAAAACCAAAATTGTTGGTTTGATTGATAATATTATTCCTCACGAAAAAAGAATAGGGGATACCGTACTGGCGCAATATTTTGTGAATGCGGTAGATGGTTTTGTTGTAATGTCGAGAGCAGTAGCCCAAGAAATGCAGCAATTCATCAAGCAACAAAAAGTAAATTATGTACCACATCCCATCTATGATATATATGGAGATATACTTCCCCAAGATCAAGCGAAAGAAAAACTACAACTAAACAAAGCGGAGCGACACATTTTATTTTTTGGTTTTATTCGAGCCTACAAGGGCTTAGACCTACTTATAAAAGCGATGAGTCACGAGCGTGTAAAGGCACTTGGAGTAAAGCTCATAGTGGCGGGCGAATATTATGACCAACAAGAAAAATATGAATCCTTGATCCAGAAGTTAGACCTTGCGGATAAGATCATCTTACATACACAATTTATCTCCAATGAAGAGGTAGGGAATTATTTTAGCGCAACTGATTTGGTAGTACAACCCTATAAAACGGCTACTCAAAGTGGTATTTCCCAGATTGCTTATCATTTCGAAAAGCCTATGGTCGTCACAAATGTGGGCGGTTTACCTGAGATAGTAGACCACAACAAAAACGGGTATGTAGTTCCTGTCCAGGCAGAAGACATTGCGAAAGCCATAGCTGATTTTTTCAAGCTCAATAAGAGTTCTGAATTCACCAAAGGGGTAAAAGAAAAGAAGAAGGAATTTTCTTGGTCAAATTTTATGAATGCAATAGATAAATTGTGAATCTTTGTGCCCTATGTTAAATGAAATAAAAGAAATAATTACGAGCAGCATCATGACAAAGCAAAACTTGCTGTCAGATGAAAAGCTACTATCTATCATCAACCAGGTCGCAGATGTATGCGTAATTGCATTGAAGGCAGATAAGAAAATTTTCTTTTGTGGCAATGGCGGTAGTGCAGCAGATGCGCAACACTTAGCTGCTGAGTTTACGGGCCGCTTTCTTTTAGACCGAGAGCCTTTGTATGCAGAGGCGCTGCATGTCAATTCCTCTTATATGACTTCAGTAATCAATGATTATAGTTTTGAAGAGGTGTATTCAAGATTGGTAAAGGCCAAGGTGAGGCAAGGAGATATTTTGATTGGCATTTCTACCTCTGGTAATTCTATGAATATCATCAAAGCGCTAGAACAAGGACGTACACAACATGCCATCACGGTAGGCATGACAGGAGCTACGGGTGGAAAGCTAAAAAGCAATTGTGATTTCCTCTTGAATATGCCATCGAGCCATACGCCCCGTATACAAGAAGCGCACATCATGGTCGGCCATATTATCTGTGAGTTGGTAGAAAAGCGTATCTTCAAAAATAATATTGTTGACTAGTGGCTAAACCCAAAATTTCCTTCTTATTTTTAGACAGAGACGGTGTGATCAATAAGCGATTGCCTGGCCAATATGTCAAGTCTGTGGATGACTTTACATTTATGCCAGGAGTGCTAGATGCCTTTCCTCGGTTGGTGGCAAAAGTAGAAAGGATCATAGTAGTGACGAACCAGCAAGGTGTAGGTAAGGAACTTATGACCTACGAAGACCTCGACACAGTGCATGCGCATATGACTGCTCAAATAGAAAAAAGAGGGGGACGAATAGATGCCATTTTTTCTTGTACAGAATTAGCAGAAGATAAACTTAATTGCCGTAAACCATCGCCTGCCATGGGTATGTGGGCCAAGAGAAAATTTCCTGAGATTGACTTCAAAAGATCTTTGATGGTGGGGGATTCTGCTTCTGATATATTATTCGGTCAGCATCTCGGTATGTTCACCGCCCTTATGGAGGGCAAGGAAGAGGACAAAGAAGCGCTTTCAAAGCTACGTCCTGACTATTCCATCAAGAAATTCTCCAAAATTGTGGATATTCTGTAGGCTTATGTTATTTTAGTGAATATTAATTTTCTTGGCTTAGAAAATTAGCAAATCGCTCAAACTGATATAAATCTAAACGATGAAAAAACTAATAGTTTCCTTATTGATTCTCTTTCCTTTTTTGCTTTGTGCACAAGGATTACAATATGACAAAAGCAAGCTTTTAGGGATGAAGCCAGTCAAGGTGAACATGACCGAAGCAGCAAAAGGATTTCATGCCGAGCTACAACAAATTGTGGCACCTCCTCCAAGTGGTAATTCCTACAGAGATAGACTGGCCGCGCAAAAAGCCAAAAGTGCTACTTTGTATCCTCGTCGAAATTCTCAAAATATTGAGAAAAGAAGTGTTTTGGATCAGCCGACCATCGAGCGCTCCTTAAAAGGAAATAACGGAACAGGTGGGCGACCACTTGACAATAATTTTGCAGTTAACAATGAAGGTCAGTTAGTGACCCTTGTCAATTCAAGTATAGAGGTAAAAGGCCCTACAGGTATCTTACGGCTTGCAATGACGCTAGAAGACTTTGCAGATGCCCTCCCGACAGAGGTATTTATGTTTGATCCAAAGATTAATTTTGACCCCATTGCCAATAGATATATTATGACTTGGTTGGGAGGAAATGCACCTAACACTTCTGTGATTGTGTTTGCATTTTCAGAAACCAGTGATGCCACTGGGGATTGGAATTTGTATGGCTTTACGGGCAATCCTAATGATGACGGTACCTGGTCTGATTATCCTATGATCACGTATACGAATGAGGAGTGCTTCTTAACTCTCAATTCTATTTTAGAAGGAGTGGCGTGGCAAGTTGGATTTACCAAGACCATCATATACCAAATAGACAAGGCGCAGGGCTTCGCTGGTCAGGAGTTAGATATTACTTTATGGCAAAATGTGTTTTTTGATGGAAAGCCAGTAAGAAATGTCTGCCCGATTAAACCTGCTACAGAAACAGCTGGGGACGAAGTATTTTTCTTGAGCAATAGAAATTTTGACATCACAAATGACTCCATCTTTTTTATCCATATCAATGGTAAGCAAGACGTGGCCGAGTTGTCGGTAGATGTGCTTAAGTCAGACCTCAATTACGGCGTACCACCTGACGGTGAACAAGAGCAAGGTTTTTTAGCTACCAACGATGCACGTATTTTAGACGGGTATCTACTGGGAGATAGAATAGAGTTTGTGGGCAATAGTATTGATCATAATAATGGACGTGCAGGTGTATTCCATGGCACAATCGAGAACGTATTTACAGCACCAAATTTGACGGCCAATATACTTAGCAATGATAACCAAGATTATGGCTATCCGAGTATCGCCTACACGGGTATTGCGCCTGAGGATTTGGATGGGATCATCATGTTTTCTCATACCGCGTTGGATAGACCGGCGGGACACTCTGCCGTTTATTTCAATTCTCTAGACGAATATTCAGATCCTTTGACACTCAAAGAAGGAAGCTCTTTTATAGAGATGATAGCTGATTCCGATGTCGAGAGGTGGGGAGATTACTCTGCCAACCAAAGAGACTTTTTGAATCCGGGTATGGTTTGGACGGCCTCCTCATTTGGGAATACGGCCAATAGAAATGCCACTTGGTTGACTCAGTTGGCTCGACCCAATATGTCCGTTTCTACACGCGATGTATTGAACCAAGTAGAGATTGCGGCTTTCCCAAATCCTACGCAGCATGATCTACAACTCACTTTCGAGATTAATGATGTGGACAATCTTTTACTCCAAATCGTAGATCTCCAAGGTCGCACAGTCAAAGTCATTCACGACGATAAGCCGAAGCGTCAAGGGAAATTAGAATTTTCTATGTCAACCGCTCCCTTGGCTTCAGGGATTTACTTTCTACAGATTATTGCAGATGGTCAATCTATCGGCAATGAGAAGATTGTAGTGGAATAATAATTTGGGCGTGCCCGCTGCCGATTCGCAGAAAAAGCGAATCGGCAGGGCCAGGCCGTCCACAGCTCGCTCTTCGCTCGGCCCTGCATTCCGTTTCACTACATTGGGTCTCTCTGCTGAAGCAGAGCCTGTTCCCACCCTTCACGCAAAAAATAAAAACTATGAAATACGACTATACTACAAACGGAAATTCGAAACAGCAAGCAAATCCAACTACACCCAATACCTTTTATATCATCGGGGGTATGATGTTGCTTGGCGGTATGGCAACTTTGGTTCTCAATTTTATGGAAACAGAACCTGTCACAACAGGGAAGTGGATGGTCAATGCGATTACCACTCTTGGTGGCCTAGCCTTTATTTTTTCAGCCTCCCAAATGTCAAAAACGCCAGCTGCTGCATCTATTTTTTCTATTCACATGGATGAGAATAAGATAAAGGTCCTATCAGAATATGACGCAAAGTGCGAAGCGTTAGCTTATAAAGAAATCAGTAAAGTTGACTTTGAAAGAGATGCTATTTACTTGCCTAGCAAGTCTTCCCCTCCCATAAAAATTGAGCTCTCCTTGATACATCCAGAAGAGAAGAGAGTAGAACTGCGAGATGTGCTCGCAAAGGTGCAGCAGGGAATTTAATCTTAACTCAATATGGTGAAAGAAAGGTTTTTAAGTCTAGAGGTAATTTGGAGGGATAGTGATATGGTTGAGCTTCTCATATCCGCCAACAACGGTTCCTTTTCTGGGAAGACGGAAGTTTAAGATACAAAAGAGTTACTATTACAGTTTTCTAAAAGCTTGGTGGGATTTCCGAAACTTGATCAAACTTTGGTATATACTTGTGGGGTGAAGAGTGGTTATTCATTCTTTCAGATGAAGTTTTATCCAATAGGTTTGAGTGGCATAGTTGGAGTACACATTGTGATAGAAGAAAATCTTTATTCTAATTCCAATAGAGTTGAAGAAAAGGCAATTGTGTCGATGGAGTTAATTGTAGAACCAAATGCAATAGACATTTTTCGTAAGGAGCTGGCAACATTAGGAAGAACAGAAGAAGGATCGGCCAAACTAGTAGCCATTGATAAACGTTTGGGAAATATTTGTTAAACCAAGAAGGAATCACAAATAACCTCACAAATCGCGACGGGCCACCGGCCCCAAAGCACGGCGCAACGGAGTGAGTAGGATAAAGGATCGAAACGGCATCCGTAGAGACGCATTGCATGCGTCTAGAGGATATAGTGTAGAGCCTGGTCCCGTGTGGATGTAGGCGCTAGCCGAAGTCTGCATCGGGATAGCCCCCCCACAATCAAACATAATCAAGCGATTGGCCGTTTTAGAGGTGTAATGGACGCAAAAAAGGTGAAAAAATGGTGATTTTAGAGGTCCAAGGACGTTGAAAAGTTACTAGTATTTACCTATCTTTGCACTCGCTCTGCAAAAAGGGCATATTTATTACTAATTAAAACGGTACACAATGCCTAAAATGAAAACCCACTCTAGTGCTAAGAAGAGATTCAAAGTAACTGGTTCAGGGAAAATCAAGCGTTTCCAAGCGGGTAAAAGACACCTTCTGAGAAAGCGCTCTAAAAAAGCAAAGCTTAGGCTTACTGGTTCTACAATCATGGCTTGTAAAGGCGATGCGAAAAGAATCAAAGCACTACTTTGTATCTAAGACATTTATTTTTTAACGAGAATACAGGACATCAAGCGCATAATGCCCCTGTATTGAACTAAAATTAACAACTATGCCACGGTCAGTCAACTCAGTTGCCTCCAGAAAAAGAAGAAAAAAAATCTTAAAAGCGGCCAAAGGATACTTTGGAGCTAGATCTAATGTCTACACTGTTGCCAAAAATGCAGTAGAAAAAGGATGGACATACGCCTACAGAGATCGTAAGAACAAGAAGCGTGTATTCAGAGCACTTTGGATCGCTCGTATCAACGCTGCCGCAAGAATCAACGGCACTACTTACTCAAAATTGATGCACGGTATCTCTCAAAAGGAAATCGGATTAAACAGAAAGGTATTAGCGGATTTGGCTATGAATCATCCTGATGTTTTTGCTTCAATCGTGAAGGAGGTAGCATAAATAAGAAAACTTTAGCTCACTGAGCTACCAACAAATTAGTAAAAAGACCTACACTGCAGAGTGTGGGTCTTTTTTCTTTTGGGCTGTACTTTGGGCAAGACTACCGGAGCTCCTATAAAGACTTTTTTACTTTCAAATATTATTGCTATTTTTAGATATGGCGGAATTAGAATTGGCTGAATTGTTTTTTAAAGAATTGGAAGCGCTCCATGAAGAGGAAAGCAAGCTATCCGATGCAGAGACGGTGCAAGTACAATTTAATTTGCTGCAGCAGCTTTTATCCAAGCAGACCTCAGAAGAGCATCTCCATTTTTCTACTTTGTTTTCTAGAGTTACCTATGTCTGTCAAAAGCATAAAGTGCCGGGAGTGCTGCAGTATGAGACGCATCTCTTCAGAAAGGCGCATCAGCATCTCAGTCAATATGATGCTGCGGATATCAAGCAGCTAGGATACAAAGTATTGTTGTGTTTGGTAGGCCTGATATACGAAGAGTCCATTCCATTATCGCTGTCTAGTCTTGCCACCTATCGCTCTCCACTGCTGGATAGAAAGGTAAAAATCAAGTCTTTTCAGCCGAGTGTGGAAGTGGTATTGGTAGAAGATCTACCTACAGAAGATGTATTCAGAGCCTGTACAGACAATGGAGCAGAGATAAAAGTGGCCTATCATATCAGCGATCGCAATGAGAATTTTAACGATAGCATCGCCCTGCTAAAAACAAAATTTAAGTTGCCTATCACGGTCAATCTAATTGATGTAGAAATAGATCAGTCGGGTATCTATCGGCCAAAGGCTTTTGTTATTCTACCAGATTATTTGATGGATGTAACGGCCATTGCAGGTTGCTTCAAGAACTATGGCACGGAGCCGAATCTGTACTTACTCAATAAAATAAAGCCTTTTCAATCTTCTGTGCCGCTCATGATTGGAAACATTGCAAACTTCTTTTTGGATGAATTGGTCAATCAGCCGGATGCGGATTTTGATGCTTTATTCATCCAAGTGTTTAGACTCAATCCGATGGCCTTTGCATTGATGGAGGACAGTATGATTTTTGAGATACGAGATAAGTGCAAGCAGCATTATGATAATCTGAGAAAGGCACTTGCGGTAGATATCAAAGCTGAAGGTATTGATCCTGATAGCATGGTTTTGGAACCTTCCTTTTATTCGCAGAAGTACGGATTGCAAGGACGTTTGGATGTATTGGACTTGGGAGAGGATGGAAAAAATTCCATCATAGAATTGAAAAGCGGTAAGCTGTATAAGCCGAATCCAGATGGCATAAATCCGAGTCATTATGTGCAGACCCTATTGTATGATTTGCTAGTGAGATCTGTGTATGGAACGCGTGTAAAATCGATGAACTATATCCTTTATTCAGCTATGCCAGATAGGGCATTGAGGTATGCCACGCCGTCCAGTGCCACACAAATGGATGCGATACAAGTACGGAATATCATGCTTTCACTTGAGGAGGATTTGTGTGCATTGAAGCCAGATAAAGATATTGACCTGGGCTTGATGGATAGGATATTGTCTAGTAAAGACCTAGTAAAAGTAAGTGGTTTTGAATTGAATGACTTGAACAATTTTGAAGAGTTGAGCGACTCTTTGGATGCATTGGAGAAGCCGTATTTCTTGTCTTGGATGGGATTCATAGCGAGAGAGCAAAAGATTGCCAAGCTAGGAGATGACAATGCATATTATAGTAGAGGCCTGTCTTCGCTGTGGAGAAACACCCTGGCTATAAAAGAAGAGAGTTATAGTATTTTGCAGCAGTTAGAACTGGTCGATCCTGAAGGTGCTGCACAAGATGAAGCGGTTATCAAATTAGCAAGAACGAAGTATACAAACAAATTGGCAAATTTTAGGCAGGGAGATTTAGTGGTTATCTATCCATATAGAAGTGAAGAAACGAATGTCCTGCGAGAGCAAATGTTCAAGTGTACCCTGGTGGCTATAGATGCGCATTTTGTCTCCATCCGGCTGCGTGCCAAGCAGTCCAATATCTCCATCTTTGAAGAGCATAAATTTTGGAATGCGGAATTGGATAAATTGGATACGGGCTTTCATAATATGTATCGCTCCTTGTACCGTTTCTTAGCACACAAAAAAGATAGGAAGGATTTGATTTTGGGTAGAAGCGCTCCTTCGTCTCCGGATAAGGTATCTGTAGAGAGATGTTCAGAACTTACAGCGAAGCAACAAGCGGTATATGATAAACTGATTGTGTCCAAAGACTATTTCTTGCTTTGGGGGCCACCGGGCACTGGAAAGACCAGCGTGCTCCTGAAAAATGTAGTGGCACATTTCATCGAGCGTACAAAAGAGTCGATATTGCTAATGGCGTATACGAATAGGGCAGTAGACGAAATCTGCAGCGCCTTGGAAGCTATACCTGGTTTCACTGGAGATAGCTATATCCGAATAGGGTCAAAGTATGCAGCGGATGATCGATATGCTGATAAGTTGCTGAGCAATAAAATGAAAGGCATCTCAAAGCGCAAGGAGTTGACCGAACTGATCACGGGAAAACGGGTCTTCGTTGGTACCCTAGCGAGTATCTTAGGTAAAACAGATCTATTTAAGTTGAAGACTTTTGATCGATGTATTATTGACGAGGCAAGTCAAATCTTAGAGCCTATGATGTTGGGTATCCTCCCGTATTTCAAACACTTTACACTCATCGGAGATCATAAGCAATTGCCTGCGGTGGTCGCTCAAAGAAAAGTATTTACCAAGGTGGCGCATCCGGAATTACAGCGAATTGGATTAAAGGATTTGCGGGACTCTTATTTTGAAAGATTGTATCGATTGGCACAGCAAAAGGGCTGGACTCATGCTTATTCGAATTTGAGTGAGCAAGGACGATGTCATGAAGATTTGATGGCCTTTTGCAGTGAGCATTTTTATGATGGCTTTTTAGACTTGCTGCCAAAAACAAAAAAACTACAAACGGAGAAATTTTCATATGGCACAAACGCAGCTACACAATGGCCAGCCTTGAGCCAAGAAAGATTAATTTTTATCAATACTTCGGCTGAGCTTTCTGGAAATGCCAAAATGAATACCTTTGAAGCAAAGACAGTGGCTTCCTTAATGCAAGAATTGATTCAACTATACCAAGAGAATGACTTGACCATTCATCAAGATACATTTGGTATCATTACCCCATATCGAGCGCAAATAGCCTGCATCAAAAATACATTTGATGAACTTGGTATTCGGCATGATAAGATATCGGTAGATACGGTAGAGCGGTATCAAGGTGGCGCTAGGGATATTATTATTATCTCATTGTGTACAAATGATACCTTCCAGTTGGATAGCATTGTCTCGCTCAATGATGAAGGAATAGATAGAAAGCTCAATGTCGCGCTGACCAGAGCCAGAAAGCAGTTGATTATCCTCGGTAATCAAGATATTCTATCAAAAAATGACTTGTATCAGAAACTGATAGCAAATGCCCATATGATTAGCGATACGCCCGCGGATGTCGCCTTTTGAGTTAATTTCTAAGGTATTAAGTAACTGCAAGACAAATACACGTCATTATCGTGATAATCAGGGTTCTAAGTTCTTTTAACCTATTGATAACTTTTAATTTTGATAACCATTGCCTTGTGCAAACGTTAGTTAAACAAAGAGATTCTCTATGCGTATTTTATTAATTCTATTTATTGTTTTTCAGGCTTCTCTATTGTTAGGACAATCGGATTTGTTTATCAATAATCGAGAGGATGATCCAAGGACTTTCAACGAAGATTTAGCTCCCTTCTTTCATGGGGTAGCGTCTGGAGATCCTATGGAGGATAGAGTTATCATTTGGACAAGAGTTACGCCTCCCAATATAGGTCCATCAGTAGACGTAGAATGGCAAATGGCAACAGATACAGAGATGGAGAACGTAGTAGCTTCTGGTACAGTGAACACATCTGTAGAGAGAGACTACACGGTCAAGGTAGATGTAACTGGCTTAGATGCTGGACAAACTTATTACTACGTATTCAAATACGATGGAGATTATTCTTTGATTGGTAAGACGAAGACTGTTCCGACACAGAGTATAGATCATCTGCGATTTGCGGTAGTATCTTGTAGTAATTATCAATCTGGTTTTTTTAATGCATACCAACGCATCTCTGAGCGAAATGACCTAGATGGGGTGATTCACTTGGGAGACTATATATATGAATATAGAGATAGACAGGTAGGAGATGATGACTTGTTTGATGATAGGCCGATTCTTCCCGAAGAAGAACCTATTAGTTTGGACGAATACAGAATACGCTACTCTACTTATAGACTAGACCAGCAGTTGATGAATATGCACCAGCAGCATCCCATCATAGCTGTATGGGATGATCATGAAGCGGCTAATAATGCCTACAAAGACGGCGCAGGCAACCATGATGCGGATGAAGGTTCCTGGGATGACAGAAAGAACAATATTAAGCAAGCCTATTTCGAGTGGATGCCCATCAGAGATCAAGCAGACAATAGGGTGTACAGAAAAATTCCCTATGGAGATCTGTTGGATTTGATTATGAT
>CAKZVJ010000083.1 GCA_937923345.1 uncultured Saprospiraceae bacterium | reverse complement strand
AAAGGTCAAATTTAATCCCCTGCGCCAATGGCAAAGATTTAGTATAATTAATTGTGTTCGTCTGTCTACGCATATATGCCTTCCAAGAATCAGAGCCAGACTCACGTCCGCCGCCTGTTTCTTTTTCACCACCAAATGCTCCGCCGATTTCAGCACCTGAAGTACCGATGTTTACATTCGCTATACCACAATCTGATCCAGCAGCAGATAAGAACTGCTCTGCTTCCTTGACACTATCCGTCATGATGGCAGAAGATAATCCTTGCGGTACATTATTTTGAATTGCGATCGCTTCATCCAAAGTCTTATATTTCATAATGTATAAAATCGGGGCGAAAGTTTCTGTTTGTACGATTTGCAATTCATTGTTAGCTTCCACAATCGCAGGTCTCACATAGCAGCCACTGCTATATTTCCGACCGCTAAGTACTTCACCTTTTACCAAAATTTTAGCCCCTTGCTTTTTAGCTTGTGCCAGTGCATTGGTGTACATTTCTACAGCGGCTTTATCAATCAAAGGTCCTACATGATTTTTTGTATTCAACGGATCGCCGATTCGCAATTGTTTATATGCTTTTTTCAACACTCTCTTAGTCTTATCATATACATCTTCGTGTACTATTAATCTACGAGTAGAAGTACACCTTTGTCCAGCCGTTCCTACTGCACCAAATACCGCACCCGGTAATACGATGGCAGGATCTGCAGAAGGCGTTACGATGATGGCATTGTTTCCTCCTAGCTCCAGCAAAGTCTTACCCATACGGGCTGCTACGGTAGCGCCAACGATCTTACCCATACGCGTACTACCAGTGGCAGATACCATTGGGATTCTATGATCATTCGTCATGAATTCTCCTACCGTATAGTCCCCATTGATGATACAAGAAACACCTTCCGGCACCTTATTATCTTTTAGCACTTTGTGCAAAATATTTTGACAGGCCACAGAACATAATGGCGTTTTTTCTGATGCCTTCCACACACAAACATCACCACATATTAGCGCGATCATACTATTCCATGACCATACGGCTACAGGAAAGTTAAATGCAGAAATAATCCCGACTACCCCTAGTGGATGCCATTGCTCATACATTCTATGACCGGGTCTTTCAGAGTGCATTGTCAGACCATATAGTTGTCTTGACAAACCGACTGCAAAGTCACAGATATCAATCATCTCTTGTACTTCACCCCAACCTTCTTGTAGGCTTTTTCCCATCTCGTAGGAGACAAGTCTACCCAATTCATCTTTGTGGTTTCTAAGCGCCTCGCCATATTGCCTTACTACCTCACCACGCTGTGGAGCGGGTACCGTGCGCCAATGCTTAAATGCTTCTTGTGCCTTTTTCATCACACCTTCGTATTCTCGCTTTGAGGTGACACTTACAGATCCGATCAATTTTCCATCTACTGGAGAGTAGGATTCAATATATTTTTTAGAACTAGCGGTCGACTTTAGACCAGTCGAAGTACCATTGTTCTTTTTCTTTAATCCAAGTTTTTTTAGAAATGACATATTTTGATTTTTATTTATCGTAAAGCTATAAACTATTAGGTTTAATACGTGATTTTCTTTGCTTAAGTTTTGGGGCCTACCCACTGTCATGGAGCTCAGCTGCTAGGCTGCCCACACCATGCCGAGGGTCGTGTCGTCCGCTGTATCCCTATGTAGCGCCGCATGGCCACCAATGCAGCACCACAAGGCAATACGTCTCTACATCGGGATGCCGCTACCACCTCTAGTCCTTCAAGGGCTTTCGGCTATTCGCCACGCCCTGTGAAAAGAATTATAAATGATGAATTATAAAGTATAAACGCTAAGCTTTCTCATTCATAATAAGGGGCTTTAAAATTGTAGAGGAGATTTATTCTCATTCAAAAAATGCGATATTTTCGTATTTTGGATTTGCAAATTGAAATATGAAAAAACTACCTAAAATCTTGTTCGGAATATTTGCAGTGTTAGTAGTATTGCTAGTCCTATTTTTTCCAAAACTCCAAAGACTCAATCATGTATTGACTTTATTTAATGAAGATGAGATTGTAGAAAACTTTCGCAGTTTTGATAAGATAATGCCAGTGCGCCGATTGACTCCTTCTCCTAATCCACTTAGTTACCCAGTGGGCAAAAAAATAAGCATTACACCTGTGTTTGTTTATGAAGGTAAAAACATGCGCTCGGATGATTTCATAGTAGATACTAAAACGACGGGCCTTTTAGTTGTACAAAATGATACAATAGTATATGAGGAATATAGACTAGGAAATACCGAGACCACCAAAAATATTTCTTGGTCCATGTCTAAGTCTTTTATATCTGCCTTGATAGGGATAGCCTTAGATGAAGGACATATCAAAAATCTACAACAAACTGCTGATGAATTTTGTCCCATCCTCAAAGGCTCAGGCTATGAAGGAGTAACCATAAAAAACATTTTGCAAATGTCTACGGGCGTTGGTTTCGATGAAGACTATGGCGCATTCAATAGTGATATCAATAGATGGGGTAGAGGCTTTGCATTGGGTAAGTCTCAGGACGCTTTTGCCGCGACCTTGAAAAATGAAAGACCGCAAGGCACATTCAATCATTACGTCAGTATCAATACCCACGTCCTAGGTATGATACTCACCAAAGCGACAGGTAAAACGGTGTCAGAGTACATGCAAGAAAAATTTTGGGATCCAATGGGTATGCAAGATGATTGCTATTGGATAGTAGATAGTGAGAACATGGAGGGTGTATTGGGTTTGCTCAACGCCACTTTGAGAGACTATGCCAAAATCGGATCTCTATATCTCAATGAAGGAAAGTTTAACGGTCAACAAGTTGTTCCTGCGGAATGGGTAAAAGCTTCTGTCACTCCTGATGCACCACACCTTATGCCAGGAGAAAATGATTTGTCTACTAGAGAATTTGGTTACGGATACCAATGGTGGATACCTGGAGGCGACGAAGGAGAGTTCATGGCGCAAGGGGTTTACAATCAAAACATCTACGTCAATCCAACGACCAAGACTGTGATTGTAAAATTGTCTGCTAACGATAAATTTACAGACCCTGATTTTCTTCCTAGTCGACCGAGTGTAGCGCTGGAGTTTTTTAGACGCATCGCGCATAGGTTTAAAAATTAAATCAATGTAATGAATCTTTTTTCTCAAGGTCAGAAGACTTTTGTGAATAAGTTTTTCAAAGAGTGTGCAGATTAATAATTTTCTAAGATGGAAATTTTTATGGGTAAAGGATAGCACAGAGCCAAGTAAGAATAAGCAAGATTCAAGTTTAATTGAATCTTGCTTATTAATCTTAGATAGATGCTTTTAATTGGTTGCAATAATGATGCGTTTAGTTATACTTGAAGCACTATTGAAAATCCGTAGAAAATAAGTACCTGATACCAGCTCTAGATTGATATCTAAAGACATTTTCTCTGCTGTAAAAAAGACATTATTTTTATTGTAAAGTATTCTACCATTGACATCTACCAACTCTAAATTTACTTCCTTTTGGAATAACTCTTTGGATTCAATATTTAGTTCTCTGATATGTTTGATAGGGTTGGGTAGCACATCTATGTCTATATCAAAAAAGTTAGGTGAGGATAACTCAATTTCAGATTGGAGTTTAGTAAGAAGAACAATATCTGCCAAAAAACTAATAGGATTATCTGACCAGCTACTGGAGATGTATATACTACCATCAATCCCAACAGCATGCATGCCAAAAAGGTCATCCATATCATTAGTTAAAACTTTGCTCCATAGTAAATCTCCATCTTTGGCATCTACTTTTATAATAAAAGCATCTGAAATATTGTTTCTTGGACCTACAATTCCATCCTGAGAGAATGTACTCCCACAAGCTATTAAGTTATTACCACTTGTATCAAATGAAAAACTTAGTGAAGATTCTCGACCACTTCCTCCAAAACTTTTGGACCATTGAAGAGCTAAATCATAATCTAGTTTTAGTATGTGAATATCCTGGGATCCATTATTATCAGAAAATACACCGTTATTAGACTCTGATGAAATACTTAGATAGATGTTATTCTCGCCAAGCGCAAGTTGACATAGGCCATCTCTACCATTTCCCACAAATTGCTTCTCATTTTGAAGGATGCCATTTAATGAACTATATGTTCTAATCCAAGCTGAAGAATTTTCAAAAGCAGGGTCAATACTGACTCCACTAGTATAAATAATTCCATCTTTTTCTAGAATGGTATTTATTCGACCATCATAATATAAAATCCAAGCTAAGCTTTTGTCCGAATTTAATTTTAAAAGGAAATTTTCTTGAGTGTTATCTTTCTTACTTGCAAATAATCCATCGTTAGAACGAGTAGTCCCACTAATAAGGATTTCACCTTGTTTTGTGATGTTCATGATATTACCTACTTCCAGCATGGAGCCACTAATTACTTTTATAGATAATATATCACCAGTATTTTGGTTTAAGGTAGCTATCCAAAGTTCAATATCACCTAAGCAGTCTTCATTCGGAATGAAATTATCACAAATGCGGCTAGAACCTAATACTATCAGCTGTCCATCTTGGTTAATAATTAAATCATTTAACCCATCTTCTGAATTTGTACGAATAATTTTGTCCCAAATTTTTTTACCATTACCATCATACTTTTTTATTAAAATATCAGTCTTACTTGGATCTAGCATTGTGTCTTCGTAGAATGCAGATCCTGCAGAATAAATAAAACCTTCCGAATCACATCGAATTTTGTTTAAGCCAAAAGCTGTACCAATAAATGGATTAGTATCTAAACTATATATTGACCACTCCTCATTAGGGGGCTGGGCGTAAACTAAAGCACAACTATTTAATATTAGTAAGTAAATTATCGTTGCACGCATATTTTTTGAATTGATTACCTATCTTAATCTCAAAAAAATAAATTCCTTGTTCAAGTTCTAAATTGTTGATCTTAATATGATTTTGATTGATGAAAATTTGTTTGTTTATGACCATCCCTAGACTATTATATAAAGTGTAATGTCCAGTATTTTCAAATTCTGTAGAAATAATAAAACTTCCATTATTAGGATTCGGCTGAACAATTAAGCCTGAGAAAACGTCTGTTTGTAAGTCTGTTGATTTTTGTCTAAAGCTACGATGTAAGCATTCAATATAATTGACGTTAAATTAGAAAGTGAAGGAATACTGTGTTATCCGTATCTTGAATTTTGTGTGTACTAATGAACACTGATTCAATTTCTTGAGAAAATAAATTATTGGAAAAGTAAAAGAAAACGAGAGAAAACAGTCATGATTAGGTATTTTTGTTGTTAAACTTCTTAATCTAAGAAAAAGATTTAATAGTTGCAAAATCTAAATAAAAAAAATATGTATCGAATAAGTTTTTCAAAGAGTCTTCAGCTTAATTCGGTTCTGATTTTGGATCTTTTTCGGGCAAAGGATAGTAGAGATGCGACGGAGGAGCAGCCCGGAGGGCCGAGTCTCGAATAGCCTGGTACCGACGGCGTATAGCTAGGTGGAGACGGCCAGTCGGTATGACCCCAAACAAAAAATAAATTATAAACTAAACCAATAGGAGAATTTGGCGACTAGTGCTTTGTTGCGGCTGATGAAGCCTTCGGTGTTGTAGTTGTCGGTGTAGACGATAAAGAAATCCGACACTGGTGCGAAACGCCACTGTAGTCTAGCGTTGATGTTGAAATTTTCAATCTGGTTGTTGAACTGGAAGAAGGTAGTAATGAATAATTTTTTGCTCAAAGTGACATCGATGCGTGGCCCAATCAAAATAAGATTGGTTGTCTCAAAAGGTGCTTCTAAGATTAGGCGACTAAAGTTGGCTTGTAGAGCAATCGACCCAAATGGTTGAAAGCGATAGGTCGCATCCAAATTCAAACGAAATAAATCAGCATTGAAAAAAGTACCAATTATAGGGTTGATAGAATAAGAAAAAGGCTTTCTTCTATCACTTCTATATTGAAGTCGTACTTCGTAATAGTTGAATTCTGACCCCGCCAATAAAAGAGGCTGATCATTTAATATTTCGAAATTATCCGTCAGTAGTGTGTAGGTGTTTCTATATCTAAAGTTTAGCCTTGTATTGTTTTGAAATTGTACCTGATAGGTGAGGTCAAAGCTCTCATCTGTACGCGTAAATTCATTGTCTGTAAATAGACTGTATTCGACACCTGGGCCATGCTGATTGATGACATCATTACTCGGTTGAAAATTGATTCGTACATCAGGGTTGATTCTGTAAAAATTGGTTCTTGGTACGAACCCTATCTGTGCATCGTAGTCTCCTCCAACATACTGATGATTCCAGCCAACTTGCACGAGATTGTTGGTGTAGTTAATCTCGAAGCCGTGCGCGAATTCAGCTTCTGTTTTTTCGTCTGGTGTGAATGTGCGATGAATAAATGCTTTTCCATTCCAAGTGTTGTCCTTTGTGGCTATATTGTAATCTAATCCAATGACTCGATTGAAATCATCGAAGGTGTCAGACTCAAATTTTGTAAGATTGTCTCTATTGACAAAGATGAGTCCTACACTCGAATTAGAAAACAATTTGCGCTGGACAGCCGCGGCAGTATAGTTGAAGCTTGGCAAATCATTTTGAGCGTCCTCTTGCGTCTGGATGTTGAGAAAACCTACTCGCCAATCATTATTTATTTTTCCAGATAGTCTTGCGCCAAATAAGACCGGGTTCTCGATTCGAGTACCCTCCGTAGTGTCTGTGGCAATACCAATCCGGCGACTGAAAAATGGATTGATACGACTGTTGCCAAAACTGTTGAATAAATCTGCGTTCTCGATAAAGAACTGTCGGCGTTCAGGAAGAAAGATTTCGAATCTGTCTAAGTCAGTAACTTGTCTATCGACTTCTACTTGAGAGAAATCTGGGTTGACAGTGAGATCTAAGTTGAGTCCTGTGGTCACCGCTATTTTCGCATCTGCACCTATCTTGCCCGTAGCTTGCACTTTAGTCTCGTCAAGGTCTTCAAAGTCTCTTACAAGTCCACCACTAACAAATGGAATGACGGAAATACTACGACTGCTCTTGGCGATTGGTTCTTCCCAGACTAGATCTTTCATAAAGGCTAGATTGGTGATACCTTGATTATTTGGGACATCCATAATGGTAGATATCTCATTGGTTTGGCTATCAAATCGATAAGCACCTACTCTCCATTTTTTGGAGTCCGCTTTGAATCGCAAAGAGGTAAAAGGAATCACAAACTCCGCACTCCAGAATTTTTCTCCCTTGTATGTTTTGGCTTTCCACTTGTTGTCCCAAGCAGCTGAGAAATCAGAAAACTCAATCCCCCCATTAGAGATAGTGCCTTCCCGTACGACACCTTCTGGATTGGTTCCGAAGAATATACAATTGGCGCCATCATTAAACGTGTCGAACATGATAGTGATGTTGTCACTCCCGCCCGCTTGATAGTCCCTGCGGAGCGATGGTACAATATATTCATCATCTCTGGAGTGGCACTTAATGCCAACATAAAGGTGTTCTTCTGTAAAAGAAAAGTATAATTCTGTTGGATAGGTGGGCGCTTTGCCATTATCTGGGAAATACTGAAAGAAGTCCTTGGATGCTGCGGAGGCAAACCAAAAGCCTTCCTCTATTTTACCATCCAGGAGGATATTATCCTGTGTTTTCTTGATGTAAACTTCTTCTACATTTTGACCAAAGGCATTCCAAGTGCTTTGCAGCATGAAACAAATAAGTATTATCCTGACAGTATATTGCATATAATATTCAAGCTGATAGCTAAGATATCAGACTGTTAAGGAGGTAAAAGTACTATCCTTTATGCTTAGTCCGTACTTATTTTGCGCATTATCCCCTGAATTACATCTTTGGAGACTTTTCTGCGAGGAACGTTATTTTTGATAAGCTTTCTAAATGATTTCTCTTTGATAAGGATTTCATTGAAAGATGGGTTGTCTTGCATTTGGTTGAGCAGCTTTGACTCGTCTTCACTACTAAGCGCATTGTCCAAATACATGTTTACTTTATTCGTTAAATCTTGGTTATTATAATTATGATCACTCATCATTATTTTTTAAGAAATTAAAACAAAATCAATATTAACTAGGTTTTCTCTTATCTTGATAACCTAGGTTTTTTGCGTAATCCTGTAGCTTTTTCTTGAGCATATTACGCGATCTATGCAATCGGGATCTCACTGTACCAACGGGTACGTCTATAATTTTAGCGATTTCTTCGTAGCTAAAGCCTTCAATATCACATAGTAAAATAACTGTCCTAGAATCTACGGGTAATGAATTGATCGCATTGGTCACTTCATCTCCCATGAGATTTTCGAACATCTCCTCTCTGAGATCTTGATAACTAGCGAGTGTGTCGTCTCTTTCTTCATCAAGAAAATTGACTACCTCGTTGTAATCTACTTTAGTGGGTTGTTTACTTTTCTTTCTATAGTCGTTTATGAAGGCGTTCTTCATTATCTTGAACAACCATGCCTTCGCATTCGTTCCCACGTCATACTTATCTATGAAACGATAGGCTTTCAAATAGGTTTCTTGCACTAAATCGTTGGCTGAGGCGTCAAAAAGCGTCAAATGAAAGGCAAAAGTGGTCAAGGCGTCGGCATGAGGCAGAAATTCTGCTTCAAATATGCTATCCTTTTCTTCTTTGTTTAGTTCTATTTTATCTGACATTCTGCTCTAAATTAGCAAACATATTTGAATTAGTATAATATTAGTGTTGGTGCCTTTATGAAGGATTAGATTCTGATTTTACGACCAGGGTTGATTTTGTCTTCAAACCATCGTATAGGCGCTTGATTTTTGTCCCCAGTGCGCGTATCACAAACAAAAAAGGTATAATACAAATCAAGGTGTGCTGCATTGTCTACTAACAATTTATCCAACTTTACTTTAGCACCTTCTGGATCTCTATACGCATAATCTGCTCTCCAAGCATAGTAAGCGTTATCATGGGTCTTAATGACTTGCAGTATATCTTCTTCATTTATATATTCTTTCACAAAGTTGTATGCTAATTGTGCATGATGCTTTGTTGGTGTATTAGCTTTTTTGCTGGCATCCTCTTGATACTTAAAGGTGTCATGTGTCAAGGCAATAAGTCTGAGTTTTCTTCTGACTTCACTATCTATTTGCAACTTATCTATATTGTCAAAAATCTCTTTGACATGGAAAACTACTTTGCCCTCAGGATGTCCAAATCTAGGGTAGCCCCAATATAATCCATCTTGTACTTCTGATCGCTCAAGAATGGCCCGTTCCAAATCGTTTTCTGCTGTTAAGATAGATTCCCTCCTTTGTGGATTGTACGCCTGATATTCCATATTAATTAAATAAATTTAAAGGAGGCAAAGGTTATTCTTTGGCCTAGCAGATAGTTATCAGATGGTATAGTTAATTTAGTGTTAAACCAAAAGTAGCAAAAAACAACAAATTTCAGCTAGGCGTTTAGTTATAAGTGGAAAATATAGTGCCAAAATGGTACTGTCCTCTTAGTTTCTAAAATCGGGCAAACATCAATAAAACCAACGACTTTCATATCGTCAATGGGATGAAATTATTGCTTGGCTGTCCTTTCAAAATCTTTCATCATGCGAAACATACTTTCTCAGTTTTTTGTAGCTATCCTAGGGGGACTTGTGGTCCTAGTTGGGATACAATTTACTTCTGATAGACAGTCTAATTCGGCGGAATTCGCAAAGGCTGTCGCTGTCAAAAACGTTCATAACAATTCGAGTGAATCTATAGTAAAGGTTCCATTCGATTTTGTCGAGGCATCAAGAAGGACGACTGCTTCTGTAGTACATATCACTGCTAAGGCAGACAAGAAATTAGCAACACAGCAACAATCTCGACCACAAGATCCTTTTGAATTTTTCTTTAGAGGAGGAGGCAGCCCTTTTGATTTTGGAGGGCCTCAGCAAGGCACAGGTTCTGGTGTGTTGGTATCCGAAGACGGGTATATCGTCACCAATAATCACGTAGTAGAATTTGCAGATCATTTGGAGGTGACCCTATTCAATGAACGGACTTATATCGCAGAGGTAGTCGGTACTTATCCCAAAGCGGATCTTGCCGTCATTAAAATTGACGCGGAAGATATGCCTGTATTGAAGTGGGCAGATTCTGATGCGGCACAGATTGGTCAGTGGGTATTGGCAGTAGGGAATCCATTGGAGCTAAACTCTACCGTCACTGCTGGGATTATTAGTGCAAAGGGTAGAAGCATAAATATTCTTCGTGAGAAAGGCGGAGATGCTATTGAAGCCTTCATTCAGACGGATGCGGTTGTGAATCCTGGTAACAGTGGTGGAGCACTTGTCAATACAGATGGAGAATTGCTTGGGATAAATACTGCCATTAAGTCGGGGACAGGATACTATGCAGGATATTCCTTCGCTATCCCGTCCAATATAGTCCGCAAGATTGTTAATGATATAATAGACTATGGTAGTTTCCAACGGGCCTACCTTGGAGTGAGTATTGCGGAGCTAGATCAGGAGAAGGCAGAAGAGCTGGGCATTGATTTTACACGCGGCATCTTTATACAAGGGCTTACAGAAGGAGGCTCAGCTGAATTTTCTGGATTGAAAGCTGAAGATGTTATTGTCAAAATAAATGACAAGGAGGTAAAAACGGTTCCTCAGATACAGGAGACTATTGGTCGCTCAAAAGTGGGGGATGTGATTTCAGTAACTGTCCTAAGAAATGGCAGTTATAAGAATATAGATGTAAAATTGAAGGCCGGTTAGTTTAGAAAATGGTAAGGTGTAAATATTTACACCATTTCAAAAACAGACTTGGCACAATTTTTACATATAGTATATCGTCTGCATCTTGTAAAAAACTTAGTCACAAAATTGCAGGCTCAAAAAAGAGAAATATAGAAATCTATATAAAGAAACTTGTTTAAAGTTGGTTTTTCGTTTTGTTTTGATGCGTCTGTCCTTATCTTAGGGCAGGCGTTTTTTTTGTCCTTTATATAAGTAAATGGTTCGGTAATTTTTGAGAAATTATAAATCACAGCGATGTAAGTGTCTGATTATGTCATATCTGTAAAATGAATTAGCCGCTATGAACTTGACACACTGGTTGTGAGCGAATTAAAATTTATTACCGAACCATTGTGAATCACAGCTCTAGGCATGACATCATTAGTTCAGAATATCCAGCAATATTTACAAGATTTCACTTCTCTGTTCTTCCCGAATATATGCATGGCTTGCATGCACGATGCTCCGATGCCGAATGCGTTTCTCTGCTTTAGATGCGAGGTGACTTTACCTAGAACGGATTTTCATTTGCATCAAGAAAACACATTTACAGATCGCCTGTGGGGCAGAATGAATTTGCACACTGCCACGGCTATGTTTTTGCTCATCAAAAATGGCTTGGCCGAAAACATAGTCTACAACATCAAGTACAAAGATGCGACCTACTTGGCTACTTCACTTGGTGAACAATATGGACGTGTGCTAAAGAAAGCACCGCTTTACGCGGATATCGATGTAGTCGTGCCAGTACCCATACATAGCTCCAAGATGAAAACGCGTGGATACAATCAGAGTGCTTTGTTTGGCCAGGGCATCGCCAATAGTCTAGATATCCCTTGCCACGAAAACGCGCTCCTCAAAAAGCGAAAAACAAAAAGTCAAACCAAGAAGTCAAGGATGGAACGACTCACGGGTGTAGAAGGAGAGTACGCTGTCCGCGAAGCCGATTTACTGATAGGTAAGAATGTTTTGCTTGTAGATGACGTAATGACTACAGGGGCTACTATCGAGTCTTGCGCCTTGGAGATTTTGAAGGTGGAAGGGACAAGGATCAGTATGGCTACTATAGGGATGAAGAATTTTTAAGTTAGTTATGAAGTATGAATGCGGGCTTAGCGAGTACGTCATCTTTTTTGCTTAAGAATATGGGTCAACTTATTCTCTTTACCTACTCAAAATTACATCTCCCTTCATAAATTCTTCTTCATCTAAAAGAGTATTTCTTATATTTAAAGAATAGGTATATACTCCAATAGCAGCTTCTTTTTCTTTGAAAGATCCATGCCATGGACTTGGTGCATCATGAACTAAATTGCCCCATCTGTCGAAAATTTTAAAGCTAACCACCTCGAAGAAATTACCCAGTGGAAAAAAGTCATCGTTGATTCCATCTTGATTGGGTGAAAAAGCATTGGGGAGGTAGAGCTGTGTACTGCAGTCTTCAGCTTGAATTTGAATACTAGTAGATGTAGAGCAACCATTTAGGCTAGTAGTCAAAGTGTAAAGTCCACTTTCACTTATGATTCTATGAAGCTGGAGATTTTCATCGCTCCAAAGGAAGCTAGCAGTTGGGTCTATTAGAGGATCAATTTCTATAGGCCTTTGTTTACATATACTCGTATCAGATGTTAAATGTACTTCAATCAAATTAAAGTCGAAATCTTCAACTTGGATATCAAATTTTTGCAAGCAATGACGATCGAAAATTTCCAAGGTGTATGAACCTATGTCACTAATTTCTCTAATAGGTATAGTACTACTATCTGGTAACCATAGATAGTCTGCATGGAACGATTGGGTGACATCTAAGTTTAATAATCTATCCTTGCAAAGAAAGTGCGCCGTTTCTAAATTCACTTACTCCAAGGTGCTAGATAAAACAATGCCGATAAGCCTACTCAATAAAGAATAAAAATGACCATGTGGAAGATGTTTCTTTCTTTAAGGTCATGATAATCAGAAAATATGAATTTTGAAGTAGACTTACCGATTGTTTTTAAGTTAGCAAACCAAATAGATTTTACCTCTTTCCAATTATATAGGCACTAACAGGGGTTAGATCATTTATACTTATAAGCGCTAATACATCATCTTGCCATACTATTTTTAATTGTCCATTAGCCAAGCCCAATATATTAGCTTCTTCAGCAAAAAGTGGAAATAAATTTTGTGCTTCATTTGTATTTAAAAATAAGCCATTTTCCAATTCAGTATCTGAAAGATTAATAACATAGTCTCTTCTTTCATCAGTTATACTAGAATCATCAGTACAACAGTTATTGCCCGGCCCAGAACATCTAAATATCGCAGTACCATCCTCAAGCCAAGTAACAACCAATCTATAACATTTTCTAGCTTCTCTTGTATCAATAGAAGCGAAATCTGAATCTGTTTGAATGAGATCGATACCTGTTGTAGGCTCTTCCTTAGAACATCCAACAAAGCAAAGAACTAAAATTAAATAAGTGAAAATGAATGTAATATTTTTCATCTTTTTATTGTTAAATTTAAGGTAACTACTCAGGTCTAAATTAGGCAAATTCTAGTAATACCTCAAAGACATTTTTATTTTGTTTGATAGCGGAATCAATTACAGAACGTAAGACGATAAATCCGTATGCACCTTTACTTGATTTAAATTGGCCAGAGACTTTTTGTTTAACTTTTACATTTCTAATTGCCCTTTCAGAGCCGTTATTATCGGCTGGGACATCATAGTGCTGGAGAAATACCCATAGATTATCAATTCTCTTTTCCAATCTTTTCTTGAACGTTATAAGATTTGGTGGCCCTTCTAGGTTTTCACTTATAAGCTTTTTACTTTGTTTTATTATGGTGCGTACCTTA
>CAKZVJ010000082.1 GCA_937923345.1 uncultured Saprospiraceae bacterium | reverse complement strand
TTTAGAAATCTTATCCTTGAGGTAATCGTCAAAAGAAAACAACAATTAGATTTGTCAAAAGTCGAATTTATCGAACCTAGTGAATACAATTTGATATTAGGTTTGTACAAGTCTGATGAAGGTATACTTAGCAAAGACAACAAAAACTTTATCTGCGCACTTACTTTGGAGGGATTCTTGAATATGCTAAAACTATTGGAACCATTCTGTTTAAAAGAAACAAAGGCCTATCAATATTTGTATGACCTGGATAATCCTACTGACTTTTTATTTTCTCCAGTGGGGACGTGACAATTTTTCGGGTGAGGGATCAAAACGATATAAGGGGGCTAGTCTGTAGTGTGAATCCGTCTATCAGGTAGCTGAAAGAGGTACGAGAGAAGATGCATGATAGACTTGGATGAACCTATTGAATAGTGCCCGCATACAAGTGGAGAGCCCGACCTGGAGATTCGCTTTTTCGGCGAATCTTCAGGGCACCCCCAAAAAATAAAAAATGATACGCAGATTTTATGTATCGCTTCTCTGGTAGTGGTTCTGGACTACCTTTCCAAGGAAGTGTTTTGTTTCCATGCATTCGAAAACCAAGGGATTAGGGAGGCTGCCGAAGAGAGAAATCCCCTCCCCTAGTAGAATCGGAATGACCGTGATAATCATTTCATCAATTTTGTCTGCTCTGAGAAAATCTTGAATAACTCTGCCGCCATCGACATAAAGTTTGTGATATCCTTTTTCGTGAATTTGCTGAAGCACCTCCTCTATTGAACCTTTTAATAAAAAGACTTTATCTTCAAGCTCTACAGGCACTTCGGTCAATGAGTTGGTCAAGACAAAAACAGGCAACTTATACGGCCAGTCGATTCCAAAACTAAGGACCTTCTCATAGGTAGCTCGACCCATGACTAGCGCGTCCATCTCAGAGGTGAAGGCATTGTAGCCAGTGTCGATTGTATTGATCTCCGGGAAGGTATCCAGCCAATCTATCCCACCGTTTTTATCAGAGATAAAACCGTCTAAACTAGTGGCAATAAACACCTTGTTGATCGCGCTATAATTTGTTTTATCTTCCATCCTAATTATGGCTTATCATCTCCTAAAATGTCTATTTCCGAATTGGGTCGTAACTCAGTAAGTGAAACATTGTTTTTTGTAAAATCTAAAATATCCATTTGATGCAAGTACTTTCCTTTACCAAGTAGATTGGACTCGACGGGCATCTTAGTGGGTAAAAGGATGCCATCAAAATCTTTATACTCCGTGTAGTAAGCCGCCCCCGTCAAGAAGTTATACATTTCCCGAATCGTGTACTCCAGCTTGACAATGCGTTTGGTATCGGCATCTATCCATATAAGATACTGATCAATGTGGCGCTGCGGCTCAATGGTATTCCAAGAAGCAATGATTCCCTCGCAGGTTGTTCCATTGATCGTTTTGCTGCCAGCGTATCCAAAAGCGTTGGCATTCATGATGCGCAGTGGGAATTCAATAAAATACTGATAGGTCGGAACCCAGAAAAAAATATCTTTTTGTTTTGCAAATTGGGGTGCTCCGCCAGCACGTTGCGTGTAAGTTTGCCAAGACTGGATACCCCAGGATAAATCTTTATTGGGGCCATCGACAAAGCTCAACTTCCCATCGTAGGTATTGGGAATATAGCTCAGATCAAACTGAGACTTGGCTTCTGGAAACGGGTTGCTAGACTTACCAATGAGGCCGAACATCTCTTCTTGAAAACGAACAGTATAGGTTGAGAGGCTATCCCAATTATGGATTTGATGCGCCGCTGCCATGTCTTGAAGAAGCGACAATGCCTTCTTTTCATTCTTGTTTTTTTTGGCCGTCTTTGTTCTCAAATCGGCAGTGCCAAAAATGAGTATGGCTACTACTGCGACCACAACTATTGCCACCCCTAGGCTGGATATCTTCAATACTTTCATTCTACATAAATTGAGACCCTTTTGAAGAGTCTATGATCAATACAGTGCTAACACTATGATTTTCGATACGAACGTCAGATTGCATGCAGCACAAAAGTCCAAAATATATACTAAAGAATACAAATTGGAAATGGCTAAGTTTATTTTTCTTATAATATTATAATAAGTGAAATAAATTTGTCTTTTTCGCGTACACTTAGACCTGAATTACTTTTTACATGAAAGAACTGTTGGTTCGATTTATAGATGCGTTTTATTTTATCTTCAAGCGCTTTATGCCTTTAAAGACCTATCGCTACGCGGTATGTGGGGGAAGCAATCTGGTTTTTGATTTGGTGCTGTATGCAATATTCTACAACTTCATATTTGCTAAGCAAAATGTAGATCTTGGTTTTATCACTTTCAGCCCACACATAGCTTCTCTCTTCATTGTTTTTCCGATCACTTTTTTCTCTGGGTTCTTACTCAATAAGTACATCGCTTTTGATGACTCTACCTTGAAAGGCTCAACGCAGCTGGTGCGGTATTGGTTGGTCGCTATCGGAGCTATGGTGATTAGTTATTTGTGTATGAAACTCTTTGTGGAAGTGATGGGCATCTATCCTACCCCTTCGAAAGCTATTACTATTGCTATTACCGTAGTGTATAGTTACATTCTACAAAGTACTTATAGTTTTAAGGTAGTAGAGGAATCTTAGTCTCCCGCGCTTGTCTTCATCGGACTCAATACCATAAAAAAACCTGCCTCGTTTCCGAGACAGGTTGTAGCGTTTCTTATTTTGTGAGTAGCGCTGTGTTACTGATTTGCAA
Source organism: uncultured Saprospiraceae bacterium (assembly GCA_937923345.1). GTDB lineage: Bacteria > Bacteroidota > Bacteroidia > Chitinophagales > Saprospiraceae > JALZVN01. The sequence goes on along the minus strand of CAKZVJ010000082.1, from coordinate 23,823 downwards.
CCACCAACTCCTTGGTAAACTTCTCTCCATTCAATGACATCTCTACTAAGTAGATGCCAGATGGTTGGCCAGAAATATTGATTTCCTCCTCGTAGTAGCCTTCGAAGTCAAGCTTGTCTTGCTCCAAAATTAATCTTCCCTGTAAATCATATATTTTGATATTCAATGCCCCTTTGCTGGCGTTCTCGAATGTCAAAGTCGACACTCCATTACTCGGATTTGGGAATACTTCGAATGCGGCTGTGTTTTGTAGTGTGGTGATATTCTGATTAACATCTACGGTAGCAGTTGCTACAGCACAAGTCTTCCAGGTGATTAGGTGTTGTTCTCTAGATCCTACAATGACCTCTTGCTTTTGATTATCCATGTGACCATCATAGGTTACTTGGATTTGCTCACCGATTTCTAACTTAGAAACGGCAATCTTAAGATCACATACAGATCTAATTTCTTTATCATTGATATAAGAAATGACATCTCCCGCCTCCAGTGAAGCTTGGTTGGCCGCTGATCCATCAATCACGCGCTCTAATAAAACACCACTAAAATCATCCATACCAGAACTGGCAATCCCAATAAATGGCTTGGTCTGAGAAGACATAGTTTGACAAAATGATGCGTTAGCTGCGTCTTCGATTTTGCGGCTGTCAAATTTGATTCTGGTATATTCTATATCAGAACTGATGAGTCCGTTGATGATGATATCGCCTTTGGATATATTTTGGTTGATGTAGGCTGTCAAATCAAAATTGGCAGCTTTCTGACCATCAAGTCTTGTGACTACCTTTTCGGCACCTTTCTCAGGGATTAACTTTACTTCAACATACTGATTGACTTCTTGCGCAGAAATGGCAGCACTAGTCAGTACTAATCCTGTAATGGCAAATGATACTTTTTTGATAAATTTAAACATTTAAACTGTTTTGTGTTTGAGAAATAAAATCGTGTTATCAGAGCTACCATGGTAGCGTGATGTTCATTTCATTTGTAATTATTTGGATTGTTTTATGCCATTGATAATCAATGGTACCTGCTGTGTGGTTTGAAGCAGCTTCTAGGGTGATTTAGAAACATAAATCAAGCCATATAAACTTAAAATGCGACGGGTCTTGAAAAAAGGATAATCTTTTGGTGGGGAATTGTCTTTAGTATGCTCATCCGCCTTTAAGACGAAAGATTATATAAGAAAGGACACTTTTAGATAACATAAGTTTTGCAAAACCTAATTTTAACGTCCTGTTAAGAAATAATAATTTTTAAGGTTAATTAGACTAAGTCTAAATAAAGACTTATCTTGTGGTCAAATTAGACTATAATGCACATAAGTTCAATAAACTCAATGCCTCCAGTAGGCCTCCCCATTGTTTGTGTTGATGATTGCTTTTTTGGCTTGCCTGTAGTGCAGTACGAGATGAAGAAAAAGTGCTGCAAGAAGTTTAAAAAGGGGAAGCGCTGTAAGAAGTGCCCTAATAGGTAGGTCGTGCGTTCCATAAGCAGCTCGTTCGGTTTTACCACCTAAGAAAAACCTAAGACTTCTCTTACATATACAAGGCACCTAAGGCTAAGGTCGCGCGTTCCATAAGCAGCTTGTTCAATTTTACCACCTAAGAAAAAACCTAAGACTTCTCTTACGTATACAAGGCACCTAAGGCTAAGGTCGATCGTTCCATGAGCAGCTCGTTCAATTTTACCACCGAAGAAAAAACCTAAGACTTCTCTTACATATACAAGGCACCTAAGGCTAAGGTCGCACGTTCCATAAGCAGCTTGTTCAATACCACCGAAGAAAAAACCTAAGACTTCTCTTACATATACAAGGCACCTAAGGCTAAGGTCGCGCGTTCCATGAGCAGCATGTTCAATTTTACCACCTAAGAAAAAACCTAAGACTTCTCTTACATATACAAGGCACCTAAGGCTAAGGTCGCGCGTTCCATGAGTAGCTTTTTCGGTTTAGTTATTGAATGCTAACACCTAATTCCTATCTTAAATAACAATCTCTCCTTTCGGCGTTTCAAGTACCAATTTAAGTTGAGTCGAATGCGTAGTATACACCTCAATCGGACATTGCAGTTTTTCGAGGAGCTTTTTCAATACTTCGCTTTCAGCGTGCTCTATGGTAAAAGATTTGATGCTGCAATTTTGTGGTATCGCAGCGGTAGGATGTTCAGATTTTTTCCAATCTATGAGAAATGGCGCAGGTTCTACCCAGGGTGATGGCAAGACCGTAGTCATGAGCCAGTTGAGCATCTTGTGTTCATCGATAGCACGACTACCAATCACAATAGTAGCTAAGTCTTCATTGTACTTTTTCAGATACTTGGCGTCCAGCTCTACGTCTTTGGAAGCTAATGCCCAGCGCGTGATCTTATCACTTTCTATCAGGTCTAAACCCATCCAAGTTTGCTTATGAACAGGCTGACTTGATTTTTTCTTAGCTATAAATTCCAGATAGGTCTGCTCCCCTATACGCACTATGGCATTATGCGTTCCCCAATCCGGATGTTCACCTCCTGGGTACACCTTTAAACCTGTAGCTTTGGTGAATATCTCTATACTTCGTTCTAGATTTGCTACCGCGTACACTATATGGTCTATATTCTCATACATCTGCTATGCTTATCAATTTTCTTCGTTCACATCAAAGCAAATAAAACACAGATATGAGCGAATTTGTTTGTTGCTTCATACTAATAAAATATCTTTGTAAAAATCGTAAACATGAAACAATTACTTGTTATAATCGCCAGCCTTTTATTTTTTGCATGTGGTTCGGAAACCAACAAGCAAACCGCCGAAAAGCCAGCTGCTACAAGTCAGCCTGCAACCAGCCAACCTAGTGGCCAACTCAAATACGAGAAAGAAAAGAACTTTAAGAAATTGACACAACTCACATATGGTGGAGACAATGCGGAGGCGTACTTTAGTTTTGACAATAGCAAACTTGTCTTTCAAGCGAGCAACGAAAAATGGGATGCTCCTTGTGATCAGATATTTATGATGCCGCTAACTGGTACTGACAAAGGGGCTAAGCCACCTTTATTGAGTACCGGTAAGGGACGAACGACCTGCTCTTACTTCATGCCTGGTGACAGTACCGTATTATATGCTTCTACGCACCTAGCGGATGCAGAGTGTCCAGATTCTCCGCGTACCGTAGATGGCAAGTATGTATGGCCTATCTATGAGTCCTTCGATATTTTTGTGTCGGATATGAATGGTAAAATTGTAAAGCAGTTGACCAAGAATCCTGGCTACGATGCGGAAGCCACCTTATCTCCCGATGGCAAGATGATCGTATTTACTTCTATGCGCTCTGGCGATTTGGAGCTATACACCATGGATGTAGATGGCAATAATGTAAAGCAAATCACTACGGGCCTTGGCTATGATGGTGGCGCGTTTTTCTCTCCAGATGGAAAGAAATTGGTATTTAGATCTTCTAGACCCAAGACCGACGAAGAAGTGAAGTCATACAAATCATTTTTAGATCGTGGCTTGGTGCAACCAACAAATATGGAGATTTATACTTGTAATATTGATGGTAGCAATTTGAAACAAATCACGAAATTAGGTAAAGCCAACTGGGCTCCCTATTATCATCCAAATGGAAAGACGATCTTATTTTCTACTAATCATCATCAACCTTCTGGACGGGTGTTCAACATTTTCTCCATCAACGAAGATGGTTCTGACTTGAAGCAAATCACTTTTGATGATACTTTTGATGCCTTCCCTATGTTTTCTTATGATGGAAAATATTTGGCTTTCTCTAGCAACAGAAATAATGGAGGCACTAGAGATACAAACGTATTTTTAGCAGAATGGCAGGATTAAAATCGAAGACCCTTTCTGCGAAAGAAAAAGCCGGGCACATACATAAAATACTAGAAGAGCTGTATCCAACGGTACCGATACCTTTGGATCACAGCAGTCCTTATACGCTATTGATAGCAGTGCTGCTATCGGCGCAGTGTACAGATGAGCGAGTCAATAAGGTCACCCCGTTTCTATTTGAGAAAGCGGACACTCCGCAAAAGATGATTCAGCTAGAAGTGGATGAGATCAAAGCCATCATTCGACCATGTGGCTTGTCTCCTCGCAAATCGAAGGCCATACATGAACTTTCTCATTTACTGATAGACAATCATGATGGAGAGGTACCACAAGACTTAGAAGCCTTAGAAGAACTGCCAGGGGTAGGGCACAAAACAGCGTCAGTGGTGATGTCGCAAGCCTTTGGAGTACCCAACTTTCCGGTGGATACCCATATTCATCGCCTTGCTTACCGCTGGACGTTGAGTACTGGGAAAAACGTTGCTAAAACAGAGAAAGATTTGCGCAGACTATTTCCTGAGGAATCTTGGAATAAGCTTCATCTGCAGATTATATTTTTTGGAAGAGAGTACTGTCCTGCTCGAGGACATGACCCAAAGGCCTGCCCTATATGCAGTCTATATGGCAGAAAAAGCCTGATGAAGTAAGCTTGATTTTGAGAGTGGCTAAAAGGGATGCCCTAAAGCAATATTGTAGTTCAGCAGGTTTGTAATGTCTCCGTTTCTCCATTCATCAAAATACCATCTAGAACCTGTCTGATTCACAAAAGGACTACGCGTTTTTAGACCTACGTCAAATCTAAAAATCACATAGGTAAAATCAATTCTAATTCCTGCTCCTGAACCTAAGGCAATCTGATCAATAAAGTTATCCCCCACCGTCAAGCCTTGGTCATTGATCTGTGATCTCCATAGCAATTGCGAACCCGGACGATTAACATCCTCTTTGAGAGTCCAAATATTTCCACCGTCCAGAAAAATCGCACCATCCATCTGAAAGAAGGGAATAAACTTAAATCTGTATTCTATATTGAAAGCAAATTTGAAGTCCCCCGTTTGAAAAAAGGGAGGATTGGTATTGGGCGAAAAGAATTCTCCTGGGCCCAATTCTCTGATGAACCAAGCTCTATTGCTATTAGGCCCTCCTACAAAAAACTGTTTCACAAAAGGAACAGACTCAGATAAGCCACTAAAGGGCGAGGCTATCCCGACCTCTGAACGCAAGGCTAAGACATTGCCGTCTTTAAATTCTTTGAAGTATCGAAGATCTAATGCCAAGCTAGCAAAGTGAGCAAACTCCAAATCTCCAGGAAGATTAAACTTGCCTCTACCCTTATTAAAGAGTTGGTTGGCCAGCAAAGTTTCTACACCCGAGATTTCTTGATTCAGTCTAAACTGCCAAGTCTCTCCTAGCACACTTTGCTTACTAGTCCATAGATAATTGAGTTCGCTATACAGAAAGCCTGTAAACAGTCTGGACCCCAGACTTTCTTCTAAGAAGGTATTCGCCATCAATATGGAATCAAAAGCCATTTGCGTCTCCGATTGAAAAAGCGTTAAACCAACTGTCTTTATAGAATATTTTTCTCTAGCTGATTTTTTCAAGTCATAACTCCATGACGCGTCGATAGAATTGTACCGATAAAAGTCTCGAAAAATAAATTGATTGTAGGACAAACTACCAATTGGGACACCATCATCTTTAAGTGATTTTAAAAACTTAGGATTGATCAAGTTCCATTTTCCAAACTTCGCTAAACTTAGTAATTTCCAAGTTCCCGGCACATCTATAAATTCAGGCAACTGCACATCCAGTCTAGCCAACAAGTCTAATGAATTTATAAATCTAGAAGGGTCTGTTAGATTGAATTCAACGCCGCCTTCTAAAGTAAGTCCTACCCGCTCCGCTCCACCAAAGAGATTTCGATTGAGATAGGAGACATTCGCACCAGTACCTAAGAATATAGACCTCGACTGGGTCAATGGACGCTCAGAATTATTGATGTCGGTTTCAAAATCTACAAATTGCTTTTTGAGTTTGGACAAAATGATATCGATATCTATGTGGCCGTACTGATCTGTAGACTTTGTCGTTCGGATATTTACAAATTTAAATATCCCTAATGCCGTCAGCTGCTTATTGGTTGTATTGAGTTTAGATTGGTCGAATAATTCATTTTCGTTGAAGTAAACATTTCGTCGAATTACTTTTGGTTTGATTCCAAAGTCGCCATCCACTGTTCGATAATGCAGTCCATCTATCAATGTATCCCGATGCAGTACCCCTAATTCTCCATTAAAATTGACATACACGTTAATCTTACCGATGTTGAAGGGACGATGCTTCCATTCATCAAATGGTTTGATGATCTCATCATATATTGTCAAACTTGTCCCAAATCCAGTACTATCTGCCTCTAGCGGTTGTATATAATTGGGATAGAAAAAGGCATAACCATTATTTCTAAGCGTATCCGTTATCCTAGCTACTTCTTGATTATAAAGGGACACATCGACAGGTGCGCCGTGGGTCATCAAGGTTTTTTCTGACAACCATGTCTTTAAAGAATCAATAGTAGGATCCTTAGATTCGAGTATCAATGTATCGACTGTATATAAATCTCCCGGAAAGACCTTGTAAGAAATTGTAGCCTTCTTTCTTTTTTTTAAGGTATTGCTGGGATATACTTTTGCCTCAAAGAATCCCTTGTTTTTGAGATAGTTCTCCATTCGCGTGGAAGTTTCGTACATATCTTCCCGATTGTAAAGAACAGGTGCCTCCATAAACTTTCTTCTAAACCATCTATTGAATTTTGAATGCACCTCGTCTTCTGGCTTAGCATTGAGGTACCAACGCAACTTGGGTCTAAAAAATAATAAGAACCTACTATTGGGTTTTTGAGAAACTAGAGTTGATAACTCATACTTTAGTTCAGATTTTTCTTCAATCTTATCTTCGGTGTCCTCGAGGATAATTTTGTTATTGGTGACTAGGTAGTCTTCTTCCTTTAAAAATTTATTCACTCCACAAGACGAGCACAAGAACAATAATATTCCTGCTGTAATCACATTGAGTGTTGAAATTTTTATACCTTCCATCATATATCGCACCGAAATGCCATCCAAAAATAAAATTAAATATATAAAGTCTTTACATTTAAAAAAGTATCGGCTACAAGAACGCAAATTTGTCGTAGAAGGCGATAAAATTATAAAAGAATTAGCTAAGTCTTCATACGAAATAGAAAACCTTTTTGCTACAAAAAATTGGATAGATAAACATAAGATCACCTTAAATCTGCACCAATCCAAGGTTTTCGAGACAGAGCCCAAACAATTAAAGGCGGCTTCCAATTTAACTACCTCCACTGAGGTCCTTGCTATTGCCAATATGCCAAAGCCAAAAGCCTTAGACAGAGATGCTCCTCTACATCTTTATTTGGACAGTATACGTGATCCTGGCAACTTAGGAACCTTGATCCGCAGCGCCGCTTGGTTTGGGCTTTCCCAAATCATCTGTAGCCCTGATTGTGTAGACTACTTCAATAATAAAGTACTACAAGCTACCATGGGTGCCTTTCTGCATATAGACTTGCTTTCTGCTTCTATGGATGAGCTCAAAAATATTTTGAAAGATCACCACTTGGTTGGCGCCAGCTTAGGTGGAACCCTATTAAAAGAATTCAAGCTGCCCGCTAAGACAATTCTAATAATTGGCAATGAAGGCAAAGGAATCTCACCAGAACTACTAGAGGCCTGCGATCAAGAGATCACCATCAGCAAGGCGGAGAACAGCCCAATTGAATCTCTCAATGCAGCGATAAGCGGCTCTATTTTATTGAGTCATTTTTGCAAGTGAGAAATCAAACATCCCGAATATACTCCACCTCCAAACAAAAAGAGCTTGAAGCATACGCTTCAAGCTCTTTTCTTCTTATATACTGTACCTAATTGGATTACAATATCTTCTTCAATTCATTCTCAATAGCGTGTGCTCCTCTCAAACCAATAGAAGCAATCTTACCTTCTCTATCAATCATGAACGTCTTAGGAATACTCGATACACCATATTGCTTAGCAGGAGCAGAACCCCATTTCTTCAAATCACTTACGTGATACGGCCAAGCCAATTTATCTTGCGCTATTGCTTTTTTCCATCTATCCGTAGAACCATCTAATGAAACACTAAATACTGTAAAACCTTGGTCCTTATACTTATCATAAACCTTAACTACTGCAGGATTCTCTCTTCTACAAGGTCCACACCAGCTTGCCCAAAAATCTAATAAAACGACCTTTCCTTTCAGATCCGCTAAACTATATCTCTTCCCATCTGGGCTTGATAATGCAATATCTGGTGCCACATCACCCACGTTAAACTTAGATGCTGGGCGTCTACGCTGTTGCTGTACAGGCTGCGCCTTTGGAGCTGGAGGATTCTTTATAGAGTTGATGTAGTTGGCGTAATCCAGCCTATATCCACTTTGCATTTCACCTCCTTGTAGTCTATCATAAGTTGCTTCATGCAGATTCAAAAAACCCTTACTCTTTCCCCCAATGGATATAGCCGCTGCCATAGCAGAGACTGGGTCTAGTGACTCTAACTCCCCTGGCAAATTAGGGATAGTTATTTTACCCGCTTTCCAAGATTGTAAAACGTTCACATACTTTGATGCATGCGTAGACCCTGTTAACTCGAAAGAATAATTTTTTAATGAGTTCAAGTCACCCTTAATACGGATATCAGATTCACTTCCAACAGTCGGAAAGATAACCTTGCTAGCTCCCAATCTCATTCTATATAAGGCACTTTCAAATCCTTCTGGCAAAGCTATTTCAAAATTTCCATTCTCATCTAGCTGCGTAGAACCCACAATGTGATTTGCTCTAGACATATTGAACTGTTCAAAGTGTACAGTTACATTAGCTGCATCAGAGATAGTGCCACCAAAAGTGCTTTTGCCACTTGAAGATGCTCCACTAGAATCAGAACCACAGCTAAATAGTGCCCCCGTCAAGAGAAACATCCCTAAAATGATAAGACGATTCATAATTAAATCTATTTTTTAATTTTCTAATTTATTCTCGATTGTAGTATTGTACATTTCTGTCCAACCCGCTAAACTTCCAAAATCCTGACCATCAATGGCTAAGTCACCGTTAGACACCTTGCCAAGCTTATAAAATAGTACGTTCTGTGCTGCTAATTGGTTCTCAAATTCAGCTACTTTATCCGCTGCTACAGACGCCACGACACGACTCTGTGCCTCTCCAAACAAGTACGCATCCTTTCTATATGCTGCATCAGTATTGATTACAAAGCCCAAATTATTCGGCATACTACTCTCCATCAAGCAAGTAAATAAGCCTCCTTCAGAAATATCGTGCAATGAACACACGGCATCGCTTGATATTAAGCCTTTTAGCGCAGTTTGCAAATCAAATTCTTTCTGCAAGTCAAAGTGCGGTACAGTACTCTTATCTATTCCGTGCACAATCTTAACATATTCAGATGAGCCTATGTCATTCACCACATCTCCTATCAAGTAAATTTCGTCCCCGGCTTGCTTGAAGTCCATAGTCATGTGCTTCTTTCCCTCTTCCATTATCCCCAACATACCGATGGTCGGTGTCGGGAATACAGGCTCTGTACTGTCTTTGTACACAGACTGGTTATAGAAACTTACATTTCCACCAGTCACAGGCGTATTAAATTTCTCACAGGCTTCCCCCATTCCTTTCAAGGCATTCACAAACTGGTAGTATACCCCTTCATCATACGGATTTCCAAAGTTCAAGCAATTGGTTATCGCCGCTGGTTCTCCACCAGAACAAACGATATTTCTCGCCGCTTCTGATACCGCTATCATCGCTCCCACATATGGATTCGCATATACATAAGAACCATTACAGTCCACTGTTACTACCAACGATTTTTTGCTGTCTTTTAGTCTGATCACCGCTGCATCACTGATTGCATTTGTCGTCATGGTATTGGTACGGACCATGCTATCATATTGCTGATATATCCATCGCTTGCTTACAATATTTGGCGAGGCAAAGACTTGACGCGCTGCAGCCACTAAATCCGTAGGCTCTTTTACTTTATCGATAGAAAACGCAGACACCTCATCTAGATAGGCTGGTCTACTATACATGCGATCATACACTGGCGCTCCACCACCGAGTACTAAGGGATCAGCAGGTACGCTCGCCACGAGCTCTCCTTTCGCATAAAAATCAATGATCCCAGTATCTGTCACCTCTCCAATATGCTCACACTCTAGATCCCACTTGTCAAATACGTCATACAGCTTTTGCTCCTGTCCCTTATGACACACAATCAACATACGCTCCTGACTTTCAGACAATAATATCTCAAACGGCTTCATATCCGCTTGACGAGTAGGTACCTTATCTAGGTCGATTTTCATACCCGTCTTTGACTTCGCACTCATCTCCGAAGTACTACAAGTGATACCTGCAGCCCCCATATCTTGCATCCCTACTATGGCTCCCGTTTTGATGGCTTCCAGGGTAGCTTCTAACAATAGTTTTTCCTGAAACGGATCCCCTACTTGTACCGCAGGCAAATCTTGACTACTATCTTCTGTCAAATCAGCAGAAGCAAAAGTAGCTCCATGTATACCGTCCTTACCCGTCGCAGATCCTACGATCAAGACCGGATTACCAGGCCCATCAGCAATAGCAGAAACCGTCTCTCCCACTTTCACGATACCAACTGACATCGCGTTGACCAAGATATTCTGCTGATAGCACTTATCAAAGTATACCTCGCCGCCTACAGTTGGCACACCAAAACAGTTGCCGTAGTTACCGATCCCTTTCACCACACCTTTCATCAAGTGTTGCGTCTTTGGATTATCTATATCTCCAAATCGGAGCGAATTGAGCGCAGCAATCGGACGTGCACCCATGGTAAATATATCTCTATGTATTCCTCCTACACCCGTCGCTGCCCCCTGGTATGGTTCTATAGCTGAGGGATGATTGTGTGACTCTATCTTGAAGGCACAAGCCAGACCATCTCCGATATCTATCAGACCAGCATTTTCCTCACCAGCCTCTACCAATAAATGTTCCCCTTTACGCGGCAATTTCTTTAGATAGGTAATAGAGTTTTTATAACTACAGTGCTCACTCCACATCACAGAAAAAATACTCAATTCCGTGAAATTGGGCGTTCTCCCCATAATCTCCACAATCTTGTGAAATTCATCCTCCGTAAGTCCTAACTTTTGAGCTACTTCTACTGTCGGCAATGCCTCTGCAGTCTGCATATTCTGTACTTTTTTTGACCTAATAGCCAAGCGTAAAAAATGCAAATATACTGCTAATATTTAGGAATGCAGAAAGCTCTATATATAATAATATGGAATAATTTGACCCATTATGGTTAAGATATTCTGGGGTCTACCCTAGCGGGTCGCTACGATACGAGGCTCGCTCTTCGCTCGGCTACCGAATTTCCGCCAAAAAAGGCTCCATTCGGCATCTTCACCCTTTGGGTTCACCTCTCCTCATCGCTAGCCCAAAAAAGGACTTTCGTCGATAAAGTAAGTCAGCACTGCTCATCATCTGTATGTCCAAACTTGACATTCTATTCAGTGGCTATACCGCCCTAATACAACAGTATAATAAAAGGAGATTGGATAAAGTAATAAGGAGGATGAGGTAAAGTAGAACAGTAAAAAATTGAAAATCAGTTTAAACTATTGCCTAACATACTCTCCCCTCAAGGTATAAATAACACTTTTCGTATCAAAGAAGAATCTGGCATCTCTCGCAACGGCAATACCCTGGTCCAAATATGAGATGGAGTCTGCAAACTGTTCTAAAAAGTCAAAACTTATTTTCCTACCATAAAAGTCAATATCGATATGTCCAGAATCAAAAATTATGGAATCTTTGTGGATACGCCAATTACCTTCTATAACAGAAGTAGTTTTATAGTCTTTTTCTTGTTCTAGGCTAGAAATAACAAAGGTGGAATCAGGCATAAGCTCGAGCAACCCAGCAATTGTATGCTCATCTTCAGGCTGTAAAACATAAGACCCTACAAGGTCTACTTCTTTATGTGGTGAACAAGCTAGACTGCAAATAAAAACAAGAAAGCATAAATTCTTACTAACGCATAAAAATATAAAACGAAGTTTAAAGTCTTCTACCGATCTAAATAAACTGAAAATGGTAAGCGAATCTATGGTCCGTTTATAATTTATAATTTATAATTCACAATTTATAATTATTACTCAGCGTAATTCTGCAAAAACACACCAATCTTGCCAATGCTAGATCCATCCTTAAAAACCTTGATAATTTCCTTGTCGGCATTTACTACTACGAAAGTAGGCGAAGCTACACCTTTGGTCTTCTGATAAAAACCTTTGAAGGAATTACTGTCTTGGATATTCTCCCAGTGAATATTGTTGTCCGCAAGATATTTTCTTACGGTAGAGGCTTTTTCATCTACCGCTATACTGATGACGTTGATGTTATATTGATTAGAAAATTTAGTGACGTACTTTTTATTCGCCACACAAGTTTTGCAGGTGGTGTACCAAAACTCTAAGATAGTGAGTTTGTCTATCTTATCATGAAGATTGAAAGTCTGTGCCTTCAAGTTCTTAAACTTGAAGTTAGGAACAGTCATACCCTCCTCTAGTGAGATGGCTCCTTTGGAGGTAAATTCATCCTCATTGATAAGTTGCGCAGAAAGACTGCCCATTGCAAAAACGAGTACTAAGATTAATATTTGTTTCATAATTGTGCTTTTTACCACTGTAACAATACGAAATTTATAACACATTTACATTATACGGATATAAATTATAATCATATAACAGACTTAATGCTATTCTTGTTGTCTTGGCACCGGAAAGATGATAGACACTACCCTACTTTGAATTGATTACATAAAATTAGATAAAAACCTATTTTGACTGAATATTGGGATTAGTCATCCTCAGAAAAGAATATACCCTCGCGTCTCTTTTCATGCTTTGTACAGAACTAGCATTACTCATATGTCCCTCCTCTAGGTTAGTCATCAGGAGTATTGTACTATTTGATTGGTTGAACTGTCTCAATTTGGCTATGTAATTGGTCACCTGCCATATAGGAGTGATTCGGTCTTTATAACCCGCTACTATGATAACATTTGGATAGTGCTGCGATTTGATATTGTAGTATGGAGAGTATTCTTTCATGTACTCAAATACCCTTTTTTCATTTGGATTCCCCAATTCTGAATAATGACTTATCGTCCCAGGAAGGTCCTCATTCATCATGGTATTGACTACATCCAAATATGGATGATCAAGTATGGCTGTATTGAAAAGACTAGGCTCCAAATTTATAGCCTGAGCTACTATCATAGCACCAGCACTAGTTCCGTATCCTGTCAGGCAGCTGCTATAGGCAAAACCTTCTTTCACAAGGTGCTTTGCACACGCTATATAGTCCAAGATGGAATTTTTCTTCTGCATTTCACGCCCAGCCTTGTGCCAGTGGCTACCCATCATGGAACTGCCCCTCACGTGCGCATAAGCAATAGTGTACCCCTGGTCTAACAAGACTCCATCAGTACGATTGAAGAAAGGTGTTTCTATAGATCCATAAGTACCATATACCTTCAAAATCACCCCAGCATTTTTATTAAGTTTTGCTCTATTGCTTACTATAGTCATTGGGATTTTCACACCATCTTGCCCAGTAGCCCAAATGCGTTTCGCATTGTTATAAGCATAGCCAAACTGCCGAATATTTTTGGTCTGCTTTTGCACCTGCAAAGTCTTATAGGTAAAATCATATATATAGGTAGTACCCGAGTTACTAGGAGATGAAAAATAAAACTGAAAACTAGTGGGGTCTTTTGACTGCAATAAATTATACTCTCCTAGGCCTAATTTTAGTTTTAGTTTCTTCCATTCCTTTTTCCCATTTTCTAAATACTTCAGTGTTGGAATTGATCTTTCAAAAAATAGGGCTACAATCTTATCGTCCATAACCAACATATCCTCAATAAAATCATTTTTTGAAGACTTATTCAATACACTCAGCTTATTTAGCGTATCAAAAGGAGCGCTCAAAATACTACTTCCTTCAGTTTCGCTATTGGCGATAAGGTATACTCTGTCCTTAGCATACACAGAGTGCATTACCCCTTCTTCTCGCTCCTTGACCATTTCTAAGGTCAGAGTTGGACTTTGTTTCCTTACATAATAGACCTCATTTTCAGAAAAGCTTTGCAAGGTACAGAAGAGATGGGCTCTACTCTTTTCCAATTCGATGTCAAATTGCTTGTCCTTCTCAAAGTAAACTAAGGAGTCCGCCCGCGTGTGCAGATTCCTCAGAACCAGACTGCTTGCTCTTTCTGTTTCATCCTCCTTGGCATACAAAATACTTGTATCAGAAGCCCACTGAATAGAATATACATTGGCAAAAGAATCAACTTCTATATTTTTTCCAAATGGCATTACAGAAACAAAAGCCCCACTCACACCTGGTTTATTATAGGTGACAAAGATCAAATCTTTAGCAGCATTTGCCTGCAAACTACTGATATAAGCATCTCTATGCGCATATTTAAAAGCAGTAATGTCAAACACCTTTTTACTATGTGTTGAATCTACTTGATAATGGTAGATGCTATTGTCTAGACTATCGTAGGCAGTAAAGAAAGCCCCCACTGACCTTTTTATATCTTTTTCCTCTTCCGCACTATAGAATTCATTGAATTCTGTAAATATTTTTCGTTGGTATTGCTTTTCTTGAATGAGTTCATTGTCAGTGTATTCATTTTCCGCGATGACATACTCCAATAGCCTATCATCTGTAGACGGCTTGCTCATCCAAGCTAAGCTATCCAATATTTGTTCATTCGGGTAATTGTAGACATAATGTTCTTTTGGCGCTCTGGGAGCAGGCATATCCTTTTTAGTGCTCAAATTAAAATCCTCAAACTGCTCTTTGAGTGGCTTCTCTTTTTCTAAATCGGAGATCATTTTATCACTTAACTTATATGGGTCCTTCCCTTCCAGATTATCCCAATAAGACGGATTATAATTATTTCTATAATACCGCAATGCAGAATATCGAGTAGATTTAAATACTGTCGAATCCGGAAATGGCTCAACATTTTTTGTTTGTAAACTGGTCACAAATATTTCCTTATTGACATCTAATAAGGCCCTCCCTGAACTTGCTCCTATCGATCCCACTCGAGTCAATTTATATTTGATTTTATCAATGAAGTAGCGTCTCTCTTTTCTCTTATACTCCATTGTAATATGATAATCCAGCGGCACTGTCTTTTCAAAAAAACCAAAATCGCGTTCCACAGCAAGATGGTATTCAAACTTGACCAAAGCGAAAGAATCCTTTGTAATGTACATTTTGCCTATATAAATGGGATGTTTATTTTTTCTACTTTGATCAGTATGGAATTTTCTTGTAGTGGCCTTAGGATAAAAGGAAATGACATAACAGGCTTCCCCATTGAGGATTTCAGGATTCTCATTTGTAAAATTATATTTACCCAATAATGCAGGATTGAAAAAATCATACTGATATTTAATTTTGTCAAAAGCAAAAAGAAGTAACGGCCCAGTAGAAGAGGTATAATTCAGTCCTTTTTGACTCCAATCCTCGGAAGATCTAGATGCAATAATTCTATGATGATCCCGCTTAGTATTTAGATCTTTCAGTATGTTATAGTCTAGCCTATATCCTTCTATATCGAAAGCATATGTTTTGTCATCGTACCAATCTTTCCATAGATGCCTATCCATTTTCTTTTGTGGGTAGCCTGTATAATAGGTTTGCAAAATCCCTTCATTCAATTGAATGCACTTACCATCCTCTTGTATCGTTTCTCTGTACAATGAATTGTAAATAACATCTTCCGTGCTATAATTTAGTCTTGTATTCTTAATCGCTGTCTTGATGATTTTGACAGGTTTGATGGGCTTCTCATATTGAACGACTACCTCCTCTAATATTTGCCCATCCGGCTCCATGGCTATGGTGACCTGCTGAGTAGAGCTACTCTTTTTATAAAATAGGACTTGATCCTTATAGCCTATATAAGAGACAAGGAGCGAGTCTGTTGTTTGAAGTTTAGCCTGATCAAAAGTAGCGAGTCCTTCAAAATTGGTAGAAGCTCCTCTCCCCGACTTCTTTCCATATATATTGGCGAATGGTAAAGGCTCCTTGGTTCCTCCATCCAACACCTTGATTTGAAGCATTTGCCCAAATAAGTAGCTTGGTAACAGGAACAAGAATCCTAGCAATAGTCTCATATTGAACTGTATGGTTATTGTTTATTTTATTGCGCTTCTTCTCACCACTTTAATGTAGTGGCTTAGAATATTGCTTCCCATAATCTAGGTACTACATCATACAGAATAGCTATCTCTTGAGAAGAGTCTGATATATATTATAAAACCAAATAATGGATTCAAAAGTATTTAATGTTCTATAAATCACCCTAAACCTAAAAAATAGAAAGCTGAACTATTAGAAATAGAAAGAAAATGTGGAAAACAGCACTGTTTTCTCACAATCGCGTTACTGTATAAAATAAGAAAGTCCAAAAAACACAACGAGATATATCCATAAGATATCTAGGAAATGCCAATAGACTGTAAGCAATCTAAGATTCAACTTTTTGGCTGGATCAGAGAAGTAAACCAATACACTCACTGGCTCTATCATTCGCTTTCGGGCAGTATAATAGAAAAAAGCTAAAAAGGGTATCCCGGCGATGACGTGCACGAGATGTGTAATAGATATAATAATGAGATAAGAAGCTGTATTGCTGTGCTGGAAGTTGATATCATTGGAAAAAAGCAACTGCCAGGCGATACACTGGGCTACGAAAAATAGACCACTTAATAATAAGGTAAACAATAGATTCTTCTTGTACCCTTCTGTATCATCTGCTCGGTAGGCTTTTTTAGCTTGTATCAAGGTATAACTACTCCCTAGCAGAATCAAAGTATTGAGCAAGAACATAGTAGGCAGCTTGATAGGCGGTATCTCTGGATGCTGTACCCTGTTGTATACATAGGCAGCAGATAAGGCCACAAAGAGTGCACCTACACCCATCAGCATTAGGGTAAGTATGATACTTTTGGGATGAAAGGCTGCAGGTTGATAATCATCCTCTCGCAATAAATCCTCGTCTACATTCATCTTTTTGAAGATTTTTGTCTTCTACATTTTTCACTACAATATACGACTTCATCCCAGTTATTAGCCCACTTTTTGCGCCATATGAATGGTCGATCGCAGACAGGACAAACTTTACTATCAAGATAGGATTTGTTTTGTTTAGCCATATTCAGAGACCTAACACCAAGTCATTATCCTTGTTCATCCAAGGGGAAATAAATTTATGTATATGTCCAGAATTCGGACGCCTCATGCTTCACAATTCTTCATCTAGGATATCAGCGCGATACTTTTCCTTGTCTTCCTTCTCCGGCTTCGCGTTTGAAAGATACATCAGCGGTACGCCACAGGCTGCCATGATCAAAAAGGTCCAGCTCCTGCCAAAGAAAATGCCAATCCCATGGATGGTACGCAGTATATCAAAATCATATATCAGTGGTAACCAAATCAAATGGCAAACTAAGATCGAAAGCAAAGCAAATCCAATACTCAGTGAGACACCAAAGGGATAACTATATCTTTGCCGATTGTGTACCTTCATTAGAAACTCATTGATGGTAAACATCATCCCTCCAGGAAACAATACGATAGTGAGCACAAACCATGGAAAGTGATGGTCAGACAGAAACTTCAATCCCACGGCGAGTATTATCCCTCCTAGTATACCGTACTTGAGTACTGTTTTCATACTAGCGCATTTGGGTTGCTATCGAAATAGTTAATTTTGTGCTTCATCAATTCTGCCATCAGGCTAGCCCGTTTTTTCATCTCTTCTGCTTTCTCTCCCACATGCATCCCATCAACCACGATAAGCCAGATGCTCAGCCACCTTTCAAAGTGTGCTGGACGCAATGCACTCTTGCGATGCAATTCAATATGCTTACTCACCACGCTTCCACGGTATACCATATTGCCAAGTAAGACCGTTTCCCAAAAATCACATATCACAGGGATATGGGCTTCTAAATTGAGCTTAGCCACATCCGTGAAGATGTATCCTATCTCCGTATCTTGGATGGCTGTCTGATAAAAAGCCTCTACCACTTTGGCAATATCTTCTCTATCTCTGATGTCTTTTTTTTCTTCAGCCATTATTATAAAGGTACAATACAAACTCAAACCGAAAGGTAATACTATTGCAATAATTACCTACTAAAACATCATCTACCATTGGGTACAATCCAATGGACAAGGGATAGAAACAGTGGAGTCCTGAGACTCCAGCCCGTACTGGAGCGCTAGCGTAAGGAAGGGCCGCGCTGTGCATAGCCCGGTGCCGATTGGGTGGGCAGAGGGCTGGCTAGGAAGCGAAGATTTGGGGCTGGGTCGGCATGGCCCATAACAAAAACAAATATAAAAATTATCAATTATATATATCACTGAAATTGTGTAAATTGCGCTATAAAACATAACACTTTTATACTATGTTTGGTAGAAGAAACGAACCCAGTCACGATGCTCCACCGTCATTTTTGAGATCCCTATTTATGTTATTTATAGCGGGTGCTTTCTTATTTTTGGGGTACAATCACTATAAGAAAATAAGCGGTGCTGGCGGTGATCTTACTGATATCCTCAGCCCTAAAGGGGGGCAATACGAAAAGAAAGACTTCAAAGTAAAGTATAGGCCGAGTGACTTTGTCTACAAACTGGATGATGCCTACACGATGCAGATCTTGTCGGACCCTACCAGTAAGCGCAAGGAGTTTAACAATTTTCTCTATGAATATAACATGGCGCTAGTAAGTCATATGGGCAAGCGAATGGGGTTTACAGATAGCTTGATGATACTGGCGAGGGATCGATATAATGATCATCATGGGTATGTGAAGGAGCTATACTATAAAGACTTTATGAAACTACGTACCGGTGCGAATAAGCAAACGGATACTTGGTATCGAGAAGACAATGCAAAAGCGGTAGAGGCATTTAATGAGGTGAGCTCTAAGTATACTTGTTTTATAGTGAATCATATTCTGACCAGTATCCTAGAAACGAAAGATGGATATCTCAAGGTGGAGGGGCGCCGCATCAATGAGCCCTGCAGCATCGCGCTGGAAGAGGGCATCGCGCCAATGATAAAACGACTTAAAGAAAAAGCGCTCATTGATGATTTTACTCGTTCGAGAGGACTGCTATCCGAAAAGATAGAGACTACCATTGCAGAATTAGCCACCATGGAAGTTCGAGATAAAAAGGGTCTAAAAAGAAAACTACAAAGTAAGGTCATGGGATATAATGTGTCTTCAACGGATATAGACATATCGGCTATTAGTATACTCAAGGCGGGCTTCAAACTTGATCAATATTTCGATATCAAGATGTATAGTCAAGGAAAAAGACTGGTAGTTACCCTCCCTCAGCCTGAAATACTATCGCATGAGGTGTATCCAAGAATAGACAAGCTAGATATAGGCTGGATGCGAAGTATCAAGGACGAGGACTTTAATAAAAACTTCAATCTCCTTCGAGACGAGTTTCGAAAGGATGCACTAAAAAGTGATATATATCTCAAATCCAAAGAGAAGGTGAAAGAGGTGCTCCATATCCTACTGAGCCCATTGCTTAGCGATGGATATCAGATGGAAGTACGTTTTGAGGGGCCTGCACAGCCATTCCCCGTATTGGATTAAGACATATTTAACGTAAAATTATTGTTATGAAGCTGACTTTAATAATTCTTGGCAAGAATATAGCAGCATATTACCTTTGTAAGCCCCTAGATTTAATGCAAAAACAAATTTAGAAAGCTATTAATACAACCATGGTAAGATACTTACTTAGGCAGACCGTACTTATAGGTCTTATTTCATTTTTTTGTTGTAGTACTACATGGGCTCAAGCTCCTGATGTATCCAACACGAATAATGCAAAGCAATCCCTCATTATAGCGCAGGATCTCCTAGCAGATGGAGATAATAAGAGAGCCATCAAACAACTTAAACATACCATCAAGATAAAGAAGGATTTTGCTATTGCACATCGTCTACTAGGCAAAGCCTATTATGATACCGATCAATTTGTATTGGCTATAGCAGCACTGGAGCGTTCTTTTGAATTGGATCGTAAGTTGTCGAGAGCTGCATTTTTTGAAGTGGGTGATTCTTATTTGAGGATTTTTGAAACGGACAAGGCTGAGTATTACTTGGGTATATATGAAGAGATGAAAGGCAAGCGCTATGCTAATGCACAAAAAGAGAGTGGGCTCGAAAAGTCGTACGATACTTTTTACAAAGCCAAATTGAGGAATCTGGAATATATCGAAAATATGGATACTACGCTTAAGTCTACAAAAGTGTATCCACTAGTATCTATAAATTCTGAAGACAATGAATACCTACCCAGTCTAAGTAATGATGGTCGTTATCTTTTGTTTACTAGAAAAATAGATGAAGCGCAAGAAGATATTTTACTGACAGAAAGGACGGAAACAGGATGGGGCGAAGCTAGTAAAAGTGGCATCACTATCAATACGCCTAGAAATGAAGGCATGGCAAAGTTTGAACCGCATAACAGAAGAGTTTACTATGCTGGCTGTCAACGCAGCGAGGCAAATATAGATTGCGACATATATGTTAGTGAGTTTGAGGATGGAAAACTCAGCACGGAGGTTGAGCCAGAAGGCTCCTTAAACTCGCAATCTTGGGACTCTCAACCCTCGATAACCTGTGATGGTAACACACTTTACTTTGCGAGTAATCGCGAAGGGGGTCTCGGTGGATCCGACATATGGTACAGCACCAAAGATGCTAAAGGAAAATGGAGTCCGCCTCAAAATGCTGGGGTAAACATCAACACGGAGGGAGACGAAGAGGCTCCGTTTATAGCAAAAGATGGAAAGCACTTATATTTTACGTCCAACTTTCACCCTGGACAAGGAGAAGGGGATTTCTTTGTCAGCTCCGTAGAAAATGGCCATTGGACGGAGCCTATCAATTTAGGCTACCCCATCAACTCACCTGCCAAGGAATTGGGACTTTTTGTAACCGATGACACTAAGCATGTCTACTTTGCATCTGCCAGAGAGGGGGGCAAAGGTGGTCTTGATGTATATTTTGCCGAGATGCCTGAAGTGAATAGACCAGAGAAAGTTTTTCCAGTAGTACTCAAAGTAATCAATAAAACTACGCGAGAGAAAATCACAAACCAAGAGGTCATAGTAGGTGCAGATAACAAAAAATCAACATTCACAAGCGATGATGAGGGCAAAATCTACATGTGCTTGGCTGCCAATAAGGCCTACTCTTATAGGATAAGTAGAGAGGGGTATAAGTTTTATGTGGAAGCTCATTTTTTAGAGGAATACATCTTAACTGCTGCTCAAACACTTTATTTAGAAATAGAACCCAAAGTGGAAAAGCCTGAATACATAGGAGAGGATCGCCATACCAAAACTATCGTACAAGTCTATTTTAGCGTAGACTCTGCCGAAATACCAGAGGGAGATATCGAAAAATTGGACAGGATAGCTAGAATAATTAATAAGTATGACGATTGGAATGTACAAGTGACTGGTTTTGCAGACAATACTGGAAATGCTGACTACAACCAGAAGTTATCCAAAAAGAGGGCCGAAGCGGTTATCCAATACTTGAGTACAAAAACCAGCCAAGAAATCAAGCGAAAGGTGGAAGCCTTTGCTCAAGGATCTGTCGGTGGTACTTTGACTGAAGAAGAAAAAAGGCAAAGTAGAAGAGTGGACGTAATCCTATCGAGGTAGGGACTTTCAAAACAGGATATGTAGTAGCTTCATACTCATTCAGATAAGTCTGTCATCTGTAATTTTTCGATATATGCGAGGTGCTTTGTAGGGTCAACTGTCAGCTTTCTTGTGAAAGAAAAATTATATCTACTATAATGAGATATTCTATTTGGAATGTTGCTCAATAGGGGTTATTTTTGAAGCAATGTTGACGACAAAAAAAGAACACTTTGGGAGAAAGCACTAACAATACCAATTCCCCCTCCTCATATAAAATATCAAAGCCAAAAGTTTTTTATACAGTAGCTATCTTAGCGCTATGCTTATTTATAGTAAGCAAGATAGGTGCTAATAAAAATCAAGCTGCTGCTTTGGTAAATGCGGACAAGGATGACTCCATAGGACACTTCCCTATCATAGAACCAACACATAAGTATGGATTTGTTTTGGATACTTTCAATGTTACCGAAGGGACCATACAGGAGAATGAATTTCTTGCTGATATTTTATTAAAGCATAAAGTGGATTATGTAGCCATACACAATCTTGCTACAGAGACAAGGGATATCTATGATGTGAAAAGCCTGAGAGCGAATAAGCCATTCACCATCCTTAATATAGATACCACTACAAGTGCTGACTATTTTATTTTCGAGCCCAATCCTTACCACTATGTGATTTATGATTTGAAGGAGCCTGCAAAGTCTGAAATGGTTAAGCGAAAAATTGATAAGGTAATCAAAGAGGCATCTGGTGTAGTCAATGGCTCTCTTTGGATGACGATGCAAGAGAATGGTTTGAGCTATGAGCTAACCACTAAAATGGAAGATGCTCTAGCCTGGTCTGTTGATTTTTACCATATCCAAAAAGGAGATAAATTTAAAGCTATATATGAACAAGATTATATCGATGGTGAGTTTGTAGGAATCGGAAAATTGTTTGGTGCCTATTATCAAAACTCTGACCAAGAGTACTATGCTGTGCATTATGAAACTGAAAAGCATCACGGCTTTTTTGATTTGGAAGGTCTGCCAATGAAAAAGGCTTTTCTCAAAGCTCCGGTCAAGTATAGTAGAATATCTTCAAGGTTTAGTAAACGTAGGTTTCACCCTGTATTGAAGCGATATAAATCACACCTTGGTACGGATTATGCTGCCCCAAGAGGAACACCCATTATGGCCGTTGCAGATGGTGTGGTATCTAAAAGAGCGTACACAAAAAATAATGGGAACTATATCAAAATAAAACATGACAAAGTATATTCTACTCAATACTTGCACATGTCAAAATTCAAATCAGATGTGAAAGCAGGAACCTACGTAAAACAGGGTGATGTGATTGGCTACGTAGGCAAAACAGGCTTAGCAACAGGTAACCACGTGTGCTTCCGTTTTTGGAAGAATGGTGTACAAGTAGATCCTCGTAGACAGAATCTTCCGCCACCTGATCCTATGCCAAAAGAGGACCTCCCCGAATACCTTAAAGTAAGAGACAGTATCAAATTGGTCTTAGACAAAATTGAGTTTAAAAACTTCGCTCCGGAGAAGGAGGAGATAGCAGAAGATGAGGAAATAGAAGATGAATCAATCTTAACCAACAATGCAGAGGAAGAGCCAAATAGTTAGGAGATAAGCACTATTTAATTTTAGTGACTACCCTCATATTGTACAGTTAAATTGTAATATTCTGTTTGCCACTGGTTCCCAATTGTTTACAAATTTTGCCCTTTCGCAATAAAGTTTTTCCTAATAAACTATTCTTGATTGCTGTTCTTTCATGTTCTTTTTTCCCGTAAAAAAGAACCAAAAACCCCGTCTGAATGGCTCAGCCGGGCAGGCTCTCGACTGTAAACCTGCCTGACTGCGTCACGCAGGCAGGGATTCTTAACGCTTATGTAAGCTAAAAAGTCTAAAGGCTTAAAACTCGTTATAGATACTTTTTCACCCTTAATTGTAAGTAATAACGGAATGCTTGTTCGACTGTATGGCTGTACGTTTGACTCAAACAGTTAAGCCTTCTGACGACTTTTCTTAACGCTTACAACACTAAATCCCCGTCTGAACGGCTCAGCCGGGCAGGTTTAAAGGT
>CAKZVJ010000081.1 GCA_937923345.1 uncultured Saprospiraceae bacterium | reverse complement strand
GATGCAAGCGCAGGAAACATCACCTTATCAGATGGTTCAACCTTAACTTTGAATGTAGATGATGCAGATGCAGATGCGAGGAATGAAATCCAAGATATATCTACCGATGCTACAGCGGGTAATATCACCTTATCAGATGGCTCGACTTTGACTTTGAATGTAGATGATGCAGATGCAGACGCGACGAATGAAATTCAGGATATTTCAACGGATGCAAGCGCAGGAAACATCACCTTATCAGATGGCTCGACTTTGACCTTGAATGTAGACGATGCGGATGCAGATGCTACAAATGAAATCCAAGATATCTCTACCGATGCAAGTGCGGGTAACATTACTTTATCAGATGGTTCGACTTTGACCTTGAATGTAGACGATGCGGATGCGGATGCTACGAATGAGTTGCAAACAATAACACAAGCAGGAAATACTATTACCTTATCCGATGGAGGGGGTACTGTAAACCTAGGGCCAACCGTCTTTTCAGCAGGTAAAGTAGCTGCAAATGGGACTGGAATAAACCTATACATGGCTACAGTATCGCGAATAAATCAAGGAGATTATCAAATTACTTTTACTACTGCCGCACCAAATGCAAATTATATAATACAATTGTCTCAGATAGATTTACAGGGAGCGGGCTTAGATGATCCAGGTGTTACATACTATGATCAGACTGCAACAGGGTTTAAAGTGAATGTAGGAGATAATGATAACGGAGGCTCTGATCGATCAGATTTTGATGGTGAATTTATGTTTACAATTATTACCTTTTAATTGAGTATAAATATGAATATTATGAAGTACTTAATTACAATTCTAAGTTTGTTGCTTGGACATTCGTTTATGAATGCTCAAATCCTAGGTTTATGTAACGCTGATACTTTGTATGTGGAAGATAATACCGTGGTTATGGTGAAAGGAGATTTTCTCAATAATCATACTGTATTTGAAAATCATGGAGAAGTAAATGTAGAAGGCAATGTAGAAAATAGTGTAGCACTTGAAACAGAAGGGACTGGTGTGTTACGACTTGTAGGTCTACATGCTCAGCTCATCAATCTGACAGGAGAATTTAAGACGTTTAATTTGGATATTGATAATGAAAACGGGGCAGTATTTTTAGGAGATAAAAATCTATCTGTTTTTGGTGATTTAGATTTCATCAATGGTCGCTTTTGGACTAGAGAAAACAATCTGATTAACTTTAAACCAAATGCTGTGTATTTTGGAGCTAGAGATGAATCCCATATAGATGGGCCAGCGATCAAAGAAGGAGATACAAGATTTAGATTTCCTATAGGTAAAGAAGAAGTACTTAGGCCTTTGGCTATTTCAGAAATAAACGGCATAAATAGTTATCAAGCAGAGTACTTTCCGGAAACTTATTCAACTCAAAGTACAGATGGTAGTTTAGCTAAAGTAAGTGATTTTGAATATTGGTCTTTTAATAGAATATTTGGTACCGAAGATCCTCAGCTTACTTTAGTGTGGGACGAAAATAGTTTTTTGAATCAGCCATTTACGGACTTACAGATAGCTTATATTGAAAATAATGAAGGTTGGACACGGGTGGAGTCTTCAACAGAATTACCTGAACAACTGGAGTCTGATCTCACTTCTGTCAGTAATATTTTAGGCTATGGATTTTATACTTTTGGCACTACCAATTCTACTACATTACTGCAAGATGGGTTGACTGATTTTAGTCTTTCTAAACAAGGTTGTTATGTACGTGTAGATTGGGCAAGCATAGAAAGAAGGCAGCAGGTAAGCAATTATCATTTAGAAAGAAGATTAAGTCCAAATGAAGAATATGAGACTATATTTAATACGAGTGCAAACAATAGCCTGCTTCTAGATAGGTATACCTATACTGATGAGGATGTAAACAATAATACAGTGTATCATTATAGATTGGTGGTGAATTATATCGATGGCAGTAGTGTTGTTTCAGAAGATAAATTCATTCAATCAAGTTGTTCACCAATATCTTTATTGTTATACCCTAATCCAGTTTATGAAGATGGAATTATAACCTTAGCAATCGAAAGTGATGTAGAAAAGATACTAGATGTAAAGGTTGTCGATGTTTTGGGAAGAGTGCTTCAGTCGCATTCTTTAGAAATAAAAATAGGAAGTAATAGTTTTGAAATTGCCAACACTATTCATTATGGTGCTGCTGAGTATTTCCTTTGGACTCCTGAAGAAAAATTTATTCCAACAATAAAATTTCAAATCATTAGGTAGTCTTATTCTAAGTTGAAATACTTACTTTGTATAGATTTGGTAATGGTTTTTTTACGGAATACGATAATAAGCAAAAGCCTTAAGAGAATTTTCTTAAGGCTTTTGTACTCAGGTAGTCTTTATCGAATGGGGTATGTTTATTTCCCATTTAGTGACCAATCGTATTCTTTGAAATTAAGATTGCCGTTAATTTTTGTATTAGAGTATTTATTGATGAATGCTTTTACATCACCAAAATCTTCACCGTACCATTCAAAAATCTTAGATACTTTGGCTCCTCCTGAAGAAATTTCATTATAGGAAGAATTGTTTACAAATGCTTTTGTCATTTTTTCGAAGTCACTTTCTAGGTTATTTGGTAACCATGCTTTATTCATCAAAGTAGGACATGACTTAGCAGCACAATTAACCGCGAAATGAATTCTAGGTTCTTTAAATTGAGGGCGTATAATGTCATTCTCAATATTATTTAAAGAATATGTTTTGGATCCTAATTTAATCCATTTTTTATCCCATGGCTTTCCTCCTTCGAGATCAGTAATCTTAGCTACTGGATAATTATCTACGATTAATTTGATTGTGTTAGCGTTATAGGCGTTGATCCAATACGCTAATTTTTCATTTCTTGTCCAGCTATCCTCTACTGGGTTAGCACTAAGGTTTGCGATATAAGCGTCCAATTTAACCACATCTGCCTTGAAGCCAGCATAGTTTACTTGTCCAGAACTACTTACATGCTTTCTAAGCAATGCGTCAAATGCTTGATGATCTACACCTTTCATACTTTTTTTCATTTCTTTTTTAGGCATTACATCTTCTTTTTTATCCATTACTTTCTTCTTTACATTTGCCACTGGAGTTGCGTTCTGAATAGAAGGTTGTGAAGTTGAAGCATTTGCAGTAGCATTAGAAACCTTGTTTCTCATGTCTGTGCCTGCGGTAGCCATTTTGTCTTTCTTGTCGTCAGCTTTGTCCATGACCTTATTGCCTGTATCTTTCATCTTGTCCACAGCCTTTGATCCAGCATTTGCTGCTTTATTTTTCATTTCACCAGCTTTGTCTACCATTTTTCCACCTGCGCTCTTAGCTTTATCAGCCATTTTTTCACCTGCATCCATAGCTTTATCAGCAGCATCAGCTACTCCTTCACCAGCTTTCTTTATCCCGTCGGCCATTCCTTCACCAGCTTTTTTCATACCATCAGCCATATCTCCACCTGCATCCTTGACCATTGCGCCAGCATCCTTAGCCATATCTCCAGCATCTTGTGCCATTTCTTTTGTTTTATCGCCTAGGTTTTTTGCTGCCTCTGTTAATGAGTTACCATCAACGCTACTATTGCCGCCGCAGCTGAATAACATAGCCGCTAGAGGGATAAGCATTAATGAGCTTGTTGATTTGATTATATTCTTTAATTGCATGATTGATTTGTTTAAATTGTATTACAGTTATTTTGATTTGTGTTTTATAATAACCCCTTGGTAAAGTGATTGGTTGTCAAAAAATAGACAATATTATTCTTGTGGATTAAATTTTAATATTTCCCTTCTAACTATGTGGTTCAGAAAAAACCAATGGACAAGAGATAGTAATGAGGTGGGGCACTGCGAGGCAAGGCGGGGTCGCGCTTCACAGTGCGAAGCACCGAGGCGAATGCCGAGTCATGCATAGCTCGGTGCCGACCAGAGTCGGTATGGCCCCAAAACAGCATCCAATTAGACTATACCTATATAATTTTGAGGGTTGATCTTTTTAAGTTCTGCTTTGACCTCTGCGCTCACGTCCAAACCATTGATGAAGTCAAACATGACCTCCTGGTTGATTTCATCATTTCCGCGAGTCAGGGCTTTGAGTGTTTCGTAAGGATTTGGATAGCCTTCTCGGCGAAGGATATTTTGAATGGCTTCTGCAACTACCATCCAATTGGCTTCGAGATCTTCGATAATGGCAGACTCGTTTACTGTCAATTTTGAGAAGCCTTTGAGAATAGATTTGAAAGCGATCAAGGTGTGCGCGAAAGGAACGCCTACATTACGTAAAACGGTACTGTCAGTCAAGTCTCGCTGTAACCTCGACACTGGAAGTTTGCTCGCCAGGTGGGCGTAAATAGCATTGGCCATCCCTAAATTGCCCTCCGCATTTTCAAAATCAATCGGATTGACCTTGTGTGGCATAGCGGAAGATCCTACCTCGCCCGCAATCACTTTCTGCTTGAAGTACTCCATAGAGACGTATGTCCAAACGTCACGGCATAGATCGATCAAAATCGTGTTGATGCGCATCAAATTGTGAAAGAAGGTGGCCATACCATCATAATGTTCTATCTGTGTAGTAGTCTGCTGGCGCTGAAGGCCTAGATACTCTAGCGTAAATTCATCTGCAAATCTTTTCCATTCGATGTCTGGGTAAGTAACTTGGTGGGCATTAAAGTTTCCGGTAGCACCCCCGAATTTGGCTGTATGCTTGGTCTCTTTTAAGAGTTCAAGTTGGTTTTGAATTCTTTCATAAAAGACTTTAAATTCTTTGCCTAAGCGAGTAGGAGAGGCAGGCTGCCCATGAGTCTTAGCCAACATAGATATTCCGGCCCAATCCTGAATCTTGTTTAATAGTGTTTGCATCAATTCTTCGAGCGCGGGTATGTATACATCTTCGAGTGCATTCTTGAGTAGGAGCGGAGTAGCCGTGTTATTAATGTCTTGAGAAGTCAAGGCCAAGTGAATAAACTCTTTGTATTCTCCTATCTCCAGGGCTTCGAATTTCTCTTTTAGAAAATATTCTACCGCCTTTACATCGTGGTTCGTCGTGCGCTCAATAGACTTGATGTGCTGGGCGTTTTCTATAGAAAACTGCTCAAAGACCTCGTTAAGGGCATCTATCTTGGTTTCTTCGAATTTGCCTAGTTTAGGCAATGGCCATTGGCAAAGTGCAATGAAATACTGGATCTCGACGAAGACTCGATACTTAATAAGTGCGTATTCTGAGAAATAATCGGCTAGTTCTTCAGTTTTATTCGCATAACGACCATCTATAGGTGAAATTGCTTTGAGCATAAATTCAATTTTAAGTAATATTGCGTTACAATTGGGCGTCTACCGTATTGTAGACCACGCCGCAAAAATATGGATAAAAACGGGTATTAATAAATCATAATAGATTTGAATAAATTCTTTTTACAAATAGGCCTCATATGGTGGCTGCAGATGATAGCTTTTACTGTTCTTGTAGGGCAGGTAACAGTAGAGGGCAGTGTGCGCAATGTCCAACAAAAAAATATATTAGTTAGTGTTTACAGCGAGGGCTCTCATCAATTGGTGCCAGTAGGTGCTGATGGCCGTTTTATAGCGCAATTGCCAAGATTTGAAGAATGTCTGGTGACTGTATACAGTTCCAATACTCAAGCGAAGACCTACAGTATAAATACTGATCAACCCGCTTCGGAGCCAGTAAAGCTCTTTGTAACTATGTCTGGTGAAAAACCTAATAAAAATAATATTCAGATCAATGGCCCAGAAAAACGCTATGTGACAGATGGGTATGCCTACAAAACGGAGTCTTTTAATCTAGATAATGTAAAAGATAAACTAAAGTTTGCTTCTTTAATGAGCGAGTTGAATACTAATCTACGGGCCTTCTATCTACACAAAAGACTACCTGAAGAAAAAATCGGTATAACAACCAATACGGATGAAGCTGCCATACGAAAAAGTGAACATAAATTGGGACAGGAGATATTTGAGCTGCTCAATAAAAAGAGAGTCCAAGAAAAATATCTGCAAGAGGTAAAGACAAGTTACAACTCGGATAATAGTGAAGGATTGCAGCGCTGTCAGCTAGAATATAAATTGCTAAAAGCAGAGGCAACCTATACCAAAACTAGGTATGAATTGGCCTTAAGCACCTATGAAAAAGAGAAGCTGATGGTAAGACGAAAGGAGAATAACAATCTCACTGTCAGTACTAGAAAAATGGTAGAAGCAGAGTCGAAAATGAAGCTGCTTCAAAAAGAAAAGGATATAGCAGTAATAACACTCACTAACAAACAGGCGGACTGTTGGGAGATAGATGCACGGCTCAAATTGGATGCAGAGTTAGAGAAGGGAGATGCTGCAGATATGGCCTTTGTAAAGACAAAGCGACTTGATATCAATAATGTAAGAATGACGAGTCGACTACAAAATGCGAAGAAACTTTATAAGCAACACAATTTGTTGGCTAATGATTTGACAGGAAGAGATAGGGTAGTCCAATTGGCCAACGCGCAAAAGTATATCTCTCAGCAAGAAGAAATAAAATTGTATCAATCTGAAAATAGACTAGCAATCTGGAAACTCAAAAATGAAAAGGAAAAGCAATACAACAAGCAAGTGGAGTTGGCGCAAAAAGCCTTTTTAAAACAAAGGGAGATCGCTTTTCAGGCGGAAATGGCCTACTTAGAACATATGTGGCACTTGCGAGATAAGCCAAGTGTAAAAGGTGTCTTAGATGACGTATTTGCTCGACAAAATGACTTGTTGGACGTGGTTCAATCTAATCGCCCTGAGCTAGTAGAGGCAGAGGTAGTAGAAGAGACCCGGACGGATGCAGAGCTCTTAGCGAACATAAAAATAGAAAGCAATACACGAGATGATTCGCGCAGTAAAAAGCTTACTTTTAAGCAAGATTATTATGAGATCATTGAGAATGATAAAGGTAGGAAATACTTTAAGAATGGTGTTCCGATTACAAAGCTTACCTATGAGTTTGAGACTAAGCGTAAATTTGGAGAGATATTGGAAAATGTACAGGAAGAAGAGCGAAGAAAGCGGTTATGGGATTTATTTAAAAAAAGAATACAATGACGGTAGATATATTGGCTATTGGGGCCCATCCTGATGATATAGAGTTGAGCTGCGTAGGAACCTTGCTGAAGCACATAGATATGGGGCATACGGTAGGCTTGCTAGACTTGACTAAGGGGGAATTAGGCTCCAGAGGTAGCGCACGCATCAGACTAAAGGAGGCAGAAGCTGCTCGTAAGTTGATCAAGGCAAAGGTGCGAGAAAATGTAGGTCTAAAAGATGGTTTCTTTGATATGGAAAATAGCCTTATGAAAATCATTCCTTACATCAGAAAATATCAGCCAAAGATAGTCCTTGCGAATGCTATTCAAGATAGACATCCTGATCATGGTCGGGCAGCAGAATTGGTCAGCAGAGCCTGTTTTTTATCAGGTTTGAAGCGCATTAAGACGAAATGGAAAAAAGAGAAAAAAGCACAGCTGCACTGGCGCCCAAATCAAGTGTTTCATTACGTCCAAGATAGATATTATGAGCCTGATTTTGTGGTAGACATTACACCATATATGGAGCGGAAAATTAAAATTGTACAAGCCTATGGTTCACAATTTTATAACCCTGAGCTAAAGCAATACAAAAAGGAAGATAAGACGCCTATATCTGGGAAAGACTTTCTTGATAATCTATATGCCAAAGCGAATGTATGTGGTCGTAACATTGGGGTAGAGTATGCAGAAGGTTTTACCTTAGAGCGCACCCTAGGAGTTGAGTCTTTATTTGATATTGTTTAACAACTAATAAGTGAAAGTTTTGCTTCACTCTGATGTTTAATTTTCGATGGATATCGAATCATCTATTCTATAACTGAATGCCTTTAAATAAATCACCTTGGAAATAATTGATCCTAGTAAAATTTGTATTGCCAAATGCCCGCATGGTCTTGAAGAAATCTTAGCCGACGAACTTCGTGACCTGGGTGTGGAGGAAGCGATGTTGCAAAAACGCGCTGTAGCTTTTAAGGCAAATAAAGAGACATTATATAAGATCAATTTGCATTCTAGGCTAGCGATTAAAATTCTCTGTCCTTTGTTTCAGTTCACAGCCAAACATCCAGAAGAGTTATACAAGAAAGTCAAGGCCTTTGATTGGTCAGATGTATTGAGCATTGAGCAAACCTTTGCTGTACAAACTACTGTACATAGTCCATTCTTTTCACACTCACAGTATGTAGCCTTAAAAGCAAAAGATGCCATTGTGGATCAGTTTTATGACACCATCCATAAACGACCTAATGTAGATGTAAAACATCCGGACATCAAGATACACTTACATATTTCCGAGAAGAACTGCACCGTGTTCTTAGATGCTTCTGGTGATCCATTGTTCAAGCGTGGGTACCGGGTAAATACGGGCATAGCGCCGATCAACGAGGTCTTGGCGGCAGGTATGTTACAACTTAGTGGTTGGACTCCAGCAGTGCCCCTCATAGACCCCATGTGTGGTTCTGGTACCATCCCGATAGAAGCTGCTATGATCGCTACCAATACGCCGGCATCTATCCTCCGTGAAGAATTTGGATTTATGCACTGGCCAGATTATGATAATGCCCTTTGGGAAAAAATTAAGAAGGAAGGCGTTGCTCAAATTAAGTCCAGTGAGGCACAAATATTTGCCTACGACAAAGAGCTTTCTGTCTTGCGCTATGCAGAGCAAAATGCAGCAGAGATAGAGCTCGACTCCGCCATTCAGTTCAAGCGTAAGGACTTTATGCATCTTCAGCCTCCTGCCGAAAATGGGATGATCCTAACCAATCCCCCTTATGATGAAAGAATCCAAGTGGAAGACAATGAAGCATTTTATGCGGAGATTGGAGACCAGTTTAAAAAGTCATTTCAAGGCTACACTGCTTGGTTGATTTCTTCTAACTTGTCTGCTATAAAGCGAGTAGGTCTTCGACCTAGCAAAAAGATTACCTTATTCAATGGGAAGTTAGAATGTAAGTTTCTTAAATATGAGTTGTACAAAGGCAGTAAGAAAGCGAAGTATGCCAATCAAGATGCCTCCTAATAGAATACGCTGTATAAATACATTAGTCTGTAGGGATGTTCAGAAGTAAGAGAAGAACCCCGGCAGAGCTTGCCCCGATTTTTTCGGGGGGTGGTAATACTATAGCCCAGGGTGACAACCCTGGGAATTAATGTGGCAAGAACCAATTTGGCGTGATTTTCTTTTAAAAATCATGACAAATTGAGTTTGAGAATCACCCTGTTTTTAAAGCAATAGTAT
>CAKZVJ010000080.1 GCA_937923345.1 uncultured Saprospiraceae bacterium | reverse complement strand
ATCCTGCAACAAGCAAGTAACGCAAATAGCAAAGCATTCATAAATCATCACTCAAAATTCATAATTGAGTCCGCTCCAAAAAGTCACGAAACCACAAAATGACTCTTTTGGCGATATTTTTCATTTTCTAAATCTACTGATGCCTGTGCGACAACTAGTTGTCGAAGAGGCACGCCATCATGTTGTCGCACAGGCATCACTGAATTTCGAGAATAATAAATCTCATCCAAAATAGTTCATTTTTTGCAATCCGCTACTTTCCGGAGTGGACTCATAATTGACTAAGTCGATTAGGATACATTTGTTGAATGCAACTATTTTAGTTAACTTTAGATATGTCGATTTTTCAAGCAGTGACATATGGCATATTGTTTATTCTGACCTTTTGTAGCAACCTACAAGCTCAGATAGACAGTTTGAGTCTATCTCTGGACAAGCTAGGGATTTCAGATATACATATTACTACAGAACAAGTAGCAGCGCAAAAAATATTAACTACCAGCAGTTTGTTCAGTTCGGTCGACGAGCTTCCCTACAGTCTCTATGTCATCACTAGTGAGGAGATATTGAATAAAGGTTTATTCTCATTGGGAGATGTGTTGAAGTTGGTACCAGGTATTCACGTATCTCAACCTGGCTCGACAGTTCATGGAGAGACATTTATAGTCAATGGACTTTTTGGCAACACACATGCCAAGATCATGATCGATAATCTTGCGGTCAAATCATTAAACATGTCAGGAACTCCGATAGGAGAGCAGCTCCCCATCCGACAAGCAGAAAGAATAGAAATCATCTATGGTCCTAGTACACTACAAAACGGGCCAGATGCAGGAGCTATGACCATTAATATTGTCACACGCAAATCCGAACGTCCCATATTTGTACATGCTAATTTAGCAGGTGGATCGGGTCGATATAATAATATGAATGTACAATTTGGAGGTAAGTTAGGTAAAAAGAAAAATACACTTAGATTCATAGCATATGGGAGCAATTCCAATCTAAACAATACCAATATTGCTATGCCATTTGGACCTTATTTTGACCCTTTAACGTATACTAGCAACTCTTTTTATGTACTCAGTGATTCCCTGCAGCTCTTCAGTAACTTACCACAATCTAGTAGACAAATAGGTTTGAGCTTACAGTTTAAAGGATTTAGTTATTCAATATCACAAATGCAACGAAGTACTCATTCAGCGATAGGCGGAAATCCACTAGCATACAATTACAACAACTCAAACTCTAGCTATGGTGAACGCATGATTGTTTCAAATTTAGCTTATAAAAAAGATTTCAAAAAATTTAGACTACATATTCCTACAAAATTATTTCTCTTGGATGTAGAGGATGAGTCTTTTTTCGACTACAACTTTCCCTTTGCAAAGCAACAGCTAGACAGAATCACTGACGAACAATCAAATGGAGATAGTGTACTTAGAGATTCTATTATAGGAATAAATAACAACAGATATTTTGACGGCAGAAGATTTGCTAGCGGCAGCATAACTCAATTTAGACTCTATCCTAGTGTTTCCTTTTTTACCAAAAATGTTGAATTTCAATTAAAGTCTAGTTTAGATTTACTACTCCAGTCACCTTTTGAAGTATACAATAGTTCTCCAGATCAAATAAACGGTGGTGGTGCTATTCAAGTAAACGCAAATCTTATCGGCAATGCATTTGTCAAACTAGGAAAACTAAACTTGATCTTAGGACTTAATTATCTAACCTCTTCTGGTAATAGTTTGACAGATGACAACGGCACTAACTTTAGCAAGGTTCTTCCACATTTTGCTGCCCTATATAAATTCGATAAAAACTTAACGCTTCGAGCGAATTACTCTAATTCCTATATGATACAAGCAGAGTACTGGGCATCCAGAGGAGCTAGCATCGTCAAAGGGACCAGTGTCCCTTCCCTAGAGGCTAATACTACATTCGAACAGAACCCACAAGAAACAAGGTATGGGGAGCTTGGAGTAAGATGGAAACTCAAAGATCTTTTTGATTTGGATGTAGCCATATTCAAATCTAGAAATACGAATCTACTAACATTTCAAACAGTCGAAACAGAGGACGAATTTCTATTCGGCTATAACAACTCCAATAATGCATCTGCAAACTTAACTGGTATAAGAGCAAGCATAAGCTCTAAAAATCTAATAGAAAAAATCAATTTGAGACTTAGGGCTAACTTTAGCTATTTGCAAGGTAGCCAGGATTTACCCAATGGTGAATTTATAAATGACATCTTAGGGCAACCTAAAAGTATATCGCAGATCAGTATATCGCTTAATCCTGTAAAAAAACTATTTCTATCTGTGGATAACTTTTTTATCGGTAAGTATACTTCAAGCAGCATACTATCTCTTTCAGAATATGAGTCTAATCTCAATTCTAATTTACTTCGACGGGCCACTTGGTCTATGAATATAGCGGCCTCCTTATACTTGACAGACAACTTTAACGTCTTTTTAAAAGTTAACAATTATAATTCAAATTTCATCCCTGGCATAAATGCTACTGGCAGTCCAGATGATCTTTCCCTGAATACACAAAGAAATGCCTATTTCATAACCGGTGTCAACTATACACTAGATTAACATACAGGGTATGAATAGGGTAAAAAAGGAATTTCGAATCAGTATAAAAGTATTACTTATAATTATTTTGCACAATGTACTCCTAAGTACAAACTTTGCTCAAGAGGGTATATCTACACCAAGTAGGCATCTAATATACTCTACCAATATTGACACCTTACAGTCTTGGCTAAAAGAAGCAAGGTTGTCAGGTGATATTCCTCAAATAGAAGAGTATCTACAAAATATTATTGCCCAAGGTATTGCTCAAAAGCAAAGCAGTACTGTACACACTCATCAATTACAACTCCAAGATCATTATGCTAAATATCCTAATGAGGAGAAACGTGCCGCATTACTTCTCTCCTTGGGTGATTTTTATCTAGCAGAGGAACTGCCTCGAAAAGCTATACAATATTATGACAAAATAAACCAAGAGAATACCAGGGATGGGAAGCCGAGTATGCTACTGCGTATGTCCTATGCTTACCTCCAACTGGAAAGATTGGATAGTGCGCTAATTTTCAGAAATCAACTTTTAAAGTTTCAGGAAGAGAGAGATTTGGTTTCAGAAGCTATCACCACCAGAAGAGAGATAGTCCATATACTGAATAAAAATAAAAACTATGAACAAGCCCTCATTCATAATATCAAAATAAAAAATATCATAGAAGCTCAAGGTGAGTCTGCAGACTTAGCGATTGCACACAGCAACATTGGATATAATTATAACTTGACAAAAGATTACAAATCCGCCTTAGTTCATTTGCAGATAGCTGAAAAAATGAATAAAAAAAACAATTACATTGATGATTCTGACTTAAATACTAATATCGGAATTGTACATGGCAATCTAGGTGATTTGGGCAAGGCCATAGATTACCTAAACAAAGCAGTCAAAAAATCTGATAAAAACCCCAAGAGCTTAACCAATATCTATCACATCATGTCCACCATATATTATATACATGGGGATATTCACAATGCCCTTTTATATTCTACTAAATCAAGTGAACTGGCCAATCAAATAAATGATGCCGAGGTTCTCCGAGACAACTATCTCACTACTGCTAATATTTATCAAGACTTATACGAATTTGACAAAGCCTTTGAATTCTACCAAAAACACTTAGAAATAAAAGATTCTTTGATTGTCGAAAAAAGATACCAAAGACAAGCTAGGATACAACAGCAAAATCAAATAGAGAAATCTGAAAAAGAGATAAAACTCTTATTGATTAACCAAGAAGTACAATCTTTATTGATTAATCAACTCGAACTAGAAAAAGAAAAACTTAATCTAGCAGGAGACAAATTAAAATTGGAATCCGAGAGCAAAGCCGCTGAACTAAAACTATTACGTAAAGAGCAGGAAATCCAAGACGCAGAAATGGCCAATCAAACCTTAGTCGCAGAACGCACTAAGCAAGAGTTGGTTCTGGCAGAGCAACGTCTAAACGCTCAGCAAGCAGATCAAAAATTGGTTGCTGCTAGACAGAAGGAACAATTAATTCAAGCAGAATTAAAAGTAAATGAGGCTTTGAAGCAAGAAAGAGAAAAAGAGATTGCCTTACTAACAAAAGATAAAGAGCTGCTAACCAATAGGCAGAAAATTGATCAATTACAACTTGCCCAAGAAGCCAATTTTAGAAATACTGCATATGGCGTCGGTGCTCTGCTTGGCATTATGCTCTTGATGTTTCTTGGAGGACTTTTGAATAGCCGAAGGATAAATAAAAAATTAGGCAGACAAAAAAATGAAATTGAAAAACAAAAAGATCAGATAGAAAGTAGCAAAAATCTGATTGAACTCGAAAAAAATAAATCAGAATCTTTATTGCTAAATATCCTACCTAAGCAAACTGCTGCAGAATTAAAAGCGCATGGTTTTTCAAAACCCAAACACTACGACCAAGTATCTGTATTATTTACCGACTTTAGTAATTTCACCAACTTATCTGAAGGTTTGAATGCGGAGGAATTGCTAAAGCAGGTCAATATACACTTTACTGCTTTTGATGAAATTTGTGAAAAGTATAATATTGAGAAAATAAAAACCATCGGCGATGCCTATATGTGCGCCAGCGGATTACCTCTAGAAAGTAAATCACACGCAAAAGACATCTTACTTGCTGCCATTGAAATGCAAACTTTTGTCAAGAATAACAATGCACAGAGAGCAAAACAGAATTTAAAGCCTTGGAAAATGAGAGTAGGAATTCACTCAGGACCTATTATTGCAGGTGTCGTAGGGAGTAAAAAGTTCTCTTATGACATTTGGGGCGACACCGTTAATACTGCCAGCAGAATGGAATCTTCTGGTGCTCTAGATCAAATAAATATATCTGCTACGACTTATCTGTTAGTCAAGAATGAATTCAAGTGCACTTACAGAGGCAAAGTGAAGGCTAAAAACAAAGGCGAACTGGAGATGTACTTCGTGGAGTTCTAAGATACATTTGGCTAGAAGTAAAAGAGAAGTAAATGTAAAACCGAGAAATACTAAATGTAAAATGTAAAAGTAAAGGCAAATAATATTCTACATTTTACGATTTACTCCTTTCCTTTTACATTTTGCGGTTTGACATTTTACATTTAAAGGTTTATTTTTAAATCATTCCTCTCGCCTTCAATTCCAAGTACTTATTGATACTATTGATTGATAGATCCGCAGGATCGGTAAGAATAGTTTGAATTTTGTGCTGCTGTAGAATTCTAGCAATTGTCCTTTTCTCTGAGAGAAACTTCTTGGCAATGGTCTGGTGATATACCGCTTCTGTATCTGCGGCAGTTTCATTGGCTAGTTTTTCTATCTCAGTATTGGTGAAAAATACAACTACTAAAAGGTGTAGGCGATTAATCTTTCGCAAAATGGGTAACACCCTTTCTAAGGCAAATGTACTTTCGAAATTGGTATAGAGAAAAAGAAGGCTTCTTCCTTTGATTAATTTACGCGCAGAGTGATAAAGCAACTCATAACGCGCCTCTAAATCTCGAGGCTGCTCTCTGTATAAAGCTGCTAAAATCTTATTGAGGTGATTCGTCTTTCGGTCTGCTTTTATCGCAGAACCAATTTTATCTGAGAAGGTTAGCAGGCCTGCCTTATCATTCTTTTGAAGCACTACATTAGATATTACTAAGGCACTATTGATCGCATAGTCCATGAGACTTAGTCCTTCGAATGGCATGCGCATATTGCGACTCTTATCAATGATGCTGTATACACTCTGTGATCGTTCATCTTCATATTGATTGACCATCAACTGCGCTCGTCTACTACTCGCCTTCCAATTGATGCTTCTATAATCATCACCAGGCACGTAGTTTTTGATTTGCTCAAATTCATAGCTGCTACCAATACGTCTAAGCTTCTTTATGCCTTGCCCCAGACTGATGCTGTTGAAAGCAAGCATTTCATACTTCTTCATTTGCAAAATGGACGGATATACA
This sequence comes from uncultured Saprospiraceae bacterium, assembly GCA_937923345.1. Lineage (GTDB taxonomy): Bacteria > Bacteroidota > Bacteroidia > Chitinophagales > Saprospiraceae > JALZVN01. Next base: position 31,536 of record CAKZVJ010000080.1, on the reverse strand, counting down.
GGTATGGATTCCTCTGCTGCTATAACTACCCTCCTGGACACTAGCTTTAGAATTGAGGAAACGAATAAATTAATATTTCCAAATTTATATTCCCCGCGCTCAAGTGGTCTCAATTGATAATCCATGACGCGAGACTCATTTGATCCAAGTTGCATACCCAAACTAAGATCTCTGACCTGAAACTGAAATGGAATTTCATCGACAATCTCCACATCTACATTACGATCTATAAAACTCTGAACTTCCAAGGTAATCTTGTTGTCATCAGACAAAGAAAAAACCTTTGGCAACTTTCTCTGCGCTGAGACAATAGATTTTTTCTGAAACAACCAGAATATGTCTAGTCCAACAAAACAGCCAAAGACTACAAGCAATACTTTGGCTAGCACAAAAAGTGCATAGTATTCAAAGCCCAGTACAAAACTTACGATGATTGCTGAGAATACATAAAAGAACCTGCTGCCTAAGTAAAAATTTCGCATCGTTTTTATCTAGGTACTTCTATTTTCTTAATCATGTCTCTTATCAAATCTCTTGGATCTACACCTTCCATTTCTCGCTCAGGAGTCAGGATGATACGGTGATTCAACACGGGATACGCAGCATACTGAATATCGTCTGGTGTCACAAAGTCTCTGCCCTCAATGGCCGCTAAAGATTTTGAGGCTTTCAATAATGCCAATGAAGCTCTTGGAGAAGCTCCTAAAAACAAATCGCCTGAATTTCTAGTGCTAACCACTATCTCAGCAATATAGTCTAGTAGCGTATCTTTTATGGTTACCTTTTCAATCAGCTCTTGACACTCTTTGAGCAATTCAGGTGATATTATCTTATTCACAGATGGCTTCTTATCAATTCTGAAATCGCTTCTGAATTTTTGCAAAATCTCTCTTTCTTCTTTCAAGTCAGGATACTGAACATTTATCTTATATAAGAATCTATCTAACTGCGCTTCAGGCAACTTGTATGTTCCTTCTTGTTCTACTGGATTTTGAGTAGCAATCACAAAAAATGGAAACTCCATAGGATAAGTTACTCCATCGATGGTCACCTGGTACTCTTCCATTACCTCAAACAAGGCAGCTTGCGTCTTGGCCGGTGCTCTATTGATCTCGTCAATCAAAACAATATTGGAAAAAACAGGTCCTGATTTGAATTCAAAATCAGAAGTCTTGACATTAAATATATTTGTTCCCACCACATCTGTTGGCATCAGATCTGGTGTGAATTGAATTCTTGAAAAGTCGCTATCAAATGCTTGTGCCATCAATTTTGCAGTTAGCGTCTTTGCTACTCCGGGCACTCCTTCAATTAAGACATGCCCACCTACTAATATGGAACTCAATAATAAATTGACCAATTCTTTTTGTCCTACGATTATCTTCTGAAGTTCTACTCTTAGACTGTTTGCTGTATTAGAAACCAAAGATAAATCTAGGCGATTCTGCTCCCATATATTGAAAGAACTAGTGGGCGGTACTGACGTACTCTGCTCCAATGGATTTTGATTCAATGGATTATTTTGCTCTCCTGGAGTATTCAAATCTTTATTTAACTCTTCTTCTGGATTCATATTTTTTGATTTGCTTGAATTTCAAATTGATTTATTTTTTGATAAAACTTTATCATTGTATTTTCAGATACAAAATTTGAGTTATCTATATTATCATAGAAATCTAATATGGCTTGTATCTCTTCTTTAGGCACCTTACTCTTGACAGACAACTTGGCAACAAAGACCGTGTCCAACTGACTAGTATTTACCCTGAACTGCATTCTAATCTTCTCTAGCCAGAGCTGTAGTTGTTCTTTGCATAATTGTCGATGATCATTCTTGCGGAAATATAAATTTCCAATGGTGTTAATAAAGGCCAAAGACGTATTTTCATTTTCTACCAATACTGGTATGACCCTTTGCTTTCTTTTGGCTCTAAACAATAGAAAAAGTAAACCCATAGCCAGCAGACAGTACCAGGCCCAAGCTAGCGGAGCCTGATTCAGGATATAAGATAAAGGCCCTTTGCTTGACAAGTAGTTTTGTTTTCCATTCCTCCTTTTTCCTCGATTGATATCCGTTCTTGAATATTCATCCCAGTACCAATTTTCTTGCGAGCAGGTTGACAACACACCGGTAATGTATTCTATATTCTGATCATAGAGCATATGCTCATTCGTAAATACCAAAGGGTTTGTATGGATAAAAAATGAACCTTCTTTGTAAGGAAGTTCAAAAAAATTAACTTTTTCGTCATCCAAATATCCCAGCACTTCTATTTCGTTATTAGCGATGCATGAAATAGAATCATGCAAATAATACCAACTTCTATTTCTAGCATTGGTGTTTTTAAAAGTTTTGAATATGGGAAGAGTCTCGTCCGTTTGTCTAAACGAAGAGTCCAATTGCATGTCTAGCTCTTTTTCATATACAGAAACAAACTCCAAATAATCAAAATCAACATATTTCCATATATCATCTTCCTCGTATCTTCCTGAATAGACTACTGCATTTGTAGAATCCTTTTTAGTGATTTCTTCAACAACTTCATCTATCTCTTCTTCAACTGCTTCTTCTACTTCTGCTGTAAAGGCATCATCATCTTCACTGTATAATCTTTCAAAGCCTTCGTACTCGCGATCCGCTTCATAATTTTCTCTGCATGGTTCGAATATCTCTTTGGATAAAGTATAGGGCATTACCTTGGTAGCAATAATAGCCTTATTTCCTCGGCCAACAAAACTTGCTAATGCCTCAGCGTCTGACTGATCTAGTAACATAGCATCCCCAACAAACATATAGTTGCCATCATAATCACTTTCTTCGTTAAAATACTTTGACAGCTTTAGATCTATATCCGTCCTACCACGCGTACTTGTATACTCAAGGAAACGCTTAATCACATAGGTACCATAAACATGATTTTTTTTGTCCGCGTAGGTTTCATTCCAATTGTATCTTTTGAGGAAATAACTAGTACCACATGAACGGACAAGTAGAAGTAATAAAGCTACTCCAATCACAGCTACTATGATAGTGCTTTTTTTATTCATGAGGTGGATTGATTTATTTCATTATTCAAGCTACTAAAGTGTGACTGAATCATAGAGAAGTCTCCTTCAGTAACGTCACGCTCACCGTACCATACTTTTTCAAAGATATTGGTCGACCTTTTAAAATTTTGCGCAAATGGATAATCTTGTGTTTCATACAAGTAATTTCTATTGGTCTTATCACGTTTCCATTTGATAAACTTTTGAGCAGAAAGCTCTTTAATGATTAGCAAATAATGCAGACGAATAGCTATCCGATATTGTTTATTATCGATGGCCTGTTGTAAGTAATAGGAGACGTCATATTCTTCTAGGTTTTCTTCTATTTGCTCAATCGACTTCAAATCAAGCGCTTCAATCTTCTTGGATCTAGGTTTGAATAAATTATCTTTTCCAAGCATAAAATATAAAATCACAAAAACTAGAGCAATCAGAACACCTATCAAAAGAAATCCAAAAATATCCCCAATGCCTGAAAAATCCATATCAGACCCAGCGTAATCTTCCTTTTCTTTTTCCTCTTCTTTAACCACCTCATCTGAATAGTCTATCCCATCTCTTGCGTCAGTCAGATCTTCCTGCTCATATTGATAATACGGAGCGCTAGATTGAGCCTCTGCATACTCTGCCCCATAAACGCATAGAAAAACTAAGAAAAAATGATATGTCCATTTTCTAATCATACCTCTTTTGCAATTCCTCTTATCTGGTTATCAAAACTTATATCATCAATCTTATCCAAAAGATTTACAGCATCTAACTCTTCTGCAAATGAATAGTAAGAGAAAGCTCCTCCTATTGCATATAGGGTAAATCCAAGTATCACATTAAAATGAGCAAATAATATTAACAGCATATTGACCAATATATCTAATGATGCTTGATCTAAACTTAGATTCCACGCAAGCATATCTACTACTAACCAAAATAAGGCAAGCTGATTAAATGAATAGAAGAAAGCAAAAATGAGAAAGAACGAGAATGACAGGCCCAATATGTTAGAGAAATTGCCAAAGTACATTGTGAATGCCTTACTTAAAGCTTGAAAGAAATTAAGCTTATAGGTTCCAAAAGTCCATAGACACAAAAAAGGAAGTACTACTGGTATTGCTAGGATCGATAGAAAATTATTGAATGCCAATAAAGCAACCGATATGGCTGATATAATCAATATCCCAATCACCTTTCCCATTAACCCAAGTGCATTGTTATGAGACACCTCTTCATTTGTAATTTTTTGAGCTCTTTTTTCAAATAGAAAACAAATCACTAAAGAGATGAGCGTGTATACCAACACATTGAATGGGTAGAGCCACTTCTCATTTACATTATAAAATAGTTGAGGGATTTCTTTTAATTTCTCAAACGGGCTATCCTCGAAGACAAAAATTTCTTTTAGTACCACTTCCATTACAAAGCCATTAAACAATACATATAGAAGAGAGAACACAAAAAATAAAAAAGCCATCTTGCCAAAATGTCTAGAAAAGAAGAGAAAAGAATCATTGAACAGTTCTCCAGAGGTCTTTATTTTGTAGAAAGCGAATTGGTGTAGATTATCTGGTTGTAACTGATAGCTCTTTTCTCCTTCTTCAAATCCTTTTCTCTTTTTATACACTGGGTAGATAACAAAGTAACCTACTACAAATGCAAGGCAAAATAAAATAAACAATGCCCTTAGAACATTTGGTATTTCGGTATGCCTAGTGATGAAGCCTTCAATAAATCCTGCCAACACAAAGATAGGTGTAATACCAATCATAATCTTCAATCCTCGCTTAGCAGAAATCTGAAAAGCTTTAGCTCTAGAATAGGTACCAGGAAATACGAGCCCTCTACCCATGGTGATACCCGCCGCCCCAGCTATGATGATAGCAGAAATTTCTAGTGTCCCGTGCATCCAGATGGTTAGAAATGATTCTAACAAAAATCCTTGTTCGTAAAAGAAATATTGGAAGGAACCTACCATTACCCCATTGCTAATCAAGATTCCAATAGACCCAATAAGGTAAACAATGCCTAACAAAAAGGTTAGAAAGGCCACCATCAGGTTATTTAGTGTAATCCCTACGCTCATACCCATTTCTTTGCTTTCCTTATAGACGCGCATCGGATCTCCGTCAGCAATATTATCCAATGTCATATTGACATAAGCATCTCCTAATATTGTTCGTACAAACTCCGGGTCCATAGCGCTAGAAAAGGCACCAATAAGCATAGCCCCAACAAATATGAAAAAGGAAAGTCGAAAAGCTTTTCTGCTTTCATAGACAGTACGAGGTAATTCCTCTGTCCAAAATGAAAGAAGTCGGTTGGATTGTGTTTTTTTGTGGTGATGTGTTTTATTAAAGACTTCCTTTGCTAAGCCATTGAGATAGACTCTAACAGATCTATTGGGGTAAAATGTCCTGGCAAAGCTCAAATCATCCGTCACCTGTAGAAATATATCTCTCAATTGTTCAGGATCAATCGTTTCCTTAGCAAGGATAGACTCAAATGATTTCCATTTAACTTTATTTTGCTCAATAAATTGGGTTTCCTTCATGCTTGTGCTACTCTGGTATCTCTATTCAATTTGTTTCGTTGAATTACTTGATTGGACTATGAGTTTAGAATTAACTAAATAATGAAAATAAATATAACAAAAGCCTTTAACATACATATTTCTAAACGATTTAACCTTAATTTTGGTGCAATTATCCTGGCAAAACAGACTAGATGGAGAGTATAAATATCAGAACTTCTCAAAATGTAATCATCAATTATGAATTGGCCCCTTTACGGGATAGATTCTTAGGTTTGTTTATTGACATAATTGTCGTACTTGCAGTTACCTTTTTATTGATTTTTGTCCTAAGTCGTTTCAATAGTGAGTTGCTCAATTCAATAATGCGATTCGCCTTCTTTCTTTTGTTTTTGTTTTATTCTCTAGGTATGGAAGTTCTGAACAATGGGCAGACACTAGGTAAAATGGCTGCGGGAGTAAAAGTGTTAAAATTAGATGGCTCACGGCCAAGTTTAAGCGATTTTTTGATGCGTACTATCTTTCACTTCATAGATACTGGTATTTGTGTTGGAGTGCTTGGTGGAATCTTTATTGCAACCAGTGAGCACAAACAACGCATGGGTGATCGAGCGGCCAACACCGTAGTTGTCAAATTAAAAACAATTAGTAACTTCTCCCTTAAGGATATCTTGAATATTAGTACCATGGAAGACTATGAACCAGTGTATAGCGAAATAAAAAACATAGGGGAGCAAGATATGCTGGTTATAAAAAATGCGCTAATCAGGCATAGAAATAACCCAAGCACAAACAATGCTTTGGTCTTGAACAAGTTGGCTTTGAAAATGAGTAGTTTGTTAGCATTAGAAAAAAGGCCTAAAAATAATATCGATTTTTTAAAAACACTGATAAAAGACTACATCGTATTAACACGATAGATAAAGATGGGAAGAAAACGTAGAAAGAAAATTATAATTGAAGATCTTGAAGTATTTGAACTGGCTGAAAAAGGGAGAGGTGTTGCAAAAGATACAGAAGGTAGAATCGTGTTTATTGAACGTACCGTACCAGGAGACATCGTGGATGTACAAGTCACTAAGAAGAAATCCTCTTTTCTACAGGCATTTCCAATTCACTTCAAGAAAATGTCAGACATTCGAATTAAACCAATGTGTAAACATTTTGAAGTATGTGGAGGCTGTACCATTCAGAATGTCCCTTATCAAAAACAACTAGAATTTAAGGATAATAATGTAACTCAGATACTCAATAGAATTGGTAAAATATACCCAGAAGAAACCATACCTATACTACCAGCTCCGTCAGTGGATTATTATCGAAATAAACTTGAGTTCAGTTTTTCCAACAAAAGATGGCTGACAAAAGAAGAGATAGACTCCGATGTATCAAATGTGGAAGATGTTCTTGGCTTTCATCGAGCTGGAGCTTTTGACAAAATTCTTCAAATAGATCATTGTCACTTACAGGGTGGAATATCTAATGAACTTAGAAACTCTATTCAGCAAATAGCGATAGAATTTGGCTTTTCCTTTTATGATGCCCGAGAGCAAACTGGTGTAATGCGGAACATGTTTGTCAAGACCAGCTCTTTAGATCAGTGTATGCTAATTTTAAGTATTAATCTACATGATACTGAAAAAATAGAAGCATTTTTAGCAGCAGCAGTAGAGAAAAATCCAAAATTAACATCTGTATATTATTGCATCAACGATAAGAAGAATGACTGGGTCATGGACCTAGATATGGTCTTGGTGCACGGAAAACCATATATCGAAGAAATGCTTCGAGACGTTAAATTTAGAATTGGACCGAAATCTTTCTTTCAGACTAATCCTGCTCAAGCGGTGAGATTATTTGAAGTGGTTGAAAATTTTGCTAGTCTTTCAGGAAAAGAAAATGTGTACGATTTATACACGGGTATAGGGAGTATTGCACTATTCATTGCAAACAAGTGTAAACAAGTAGTAGGAATAGAAGAAGTAGAACTAGCTATTGAAGATGCGAAGGAAAATTCAGATAGAAATAATATATTAAACGCAGTATTCTATGCTGGTGATGTAAAAGATATCCTTACCGATTCTTTTGCTGCACAGCATGGCAAACCTGATGTGCTCATAACCGATCCTCCTAGGGCTGGCATGCATGCAAAAGTAGTAGATATGCTTCTAAGCCTAGAGGCGCCAAAAATTGTTTATGTCAGCTGCAATCCAAGCACTCAAGCACGCGATTTAGCTTTGTTAGCTGAGAAATATGACGTAAAAAAGTCTCAAGCTGTAGATATGTTTCCACATACACATCATATCGAAAATGTAACACTCCTCACTTTAAAATAAAATGGATACAGAACGTAGATTAAATAAGATAAAAAGAGAGCTTAAAAGTGCTAGTAGACTAATGGAAAAAGCTAGTGACGAAATATTCAACCAAGATATTTCCAACTACCCTATTTTTGTAATCGCAAAGGAGCCCATCAATCTAGGGGTGATGTTAGCTGATGCGACCTCCAATATTGGAGGTTGGAATTTATACATTTCTACCTTAGAGGAGTTTACCACCAAAAAATTGGTAAGACAAGAGAGAATCAACGAATTCAGAAAGATATATAAAGACCCTGAAGACTTTTACTGCTTATTTGTAATAGAAGATTTAGGCTCGAAATTTGTATTTATACCCATAGACTAGGTAAAACCCTTTATTTACAGGTGTTTTAGCGTATTGGTCAAAAAGAGTAAATCATTAAATTGACTAAATGGCGGGTAGTTCAGAATATCAACCTATCTTGGTAGAAGGAAATAGCGAAAATAATGCATCTAAATTGTCTAGTACAGAGATAAATAAAATATTGCTGATAGAGGACAACGCTGCTGATGCAAGAATGGTAGAACTCTTGTTAGTAGAGTCTGGCATGAAGCATTGTGAGTTGGTGGTTAAAAACTCTCTTAACGCAGGTCTTAAAGCCCTTGAGCAAGAAGACGATTACGCTGCTATCTTACTCGACTTGAGCCTACCAGATAGCTTTGGATTTGACACACTAAACACCCTCCTAAAACAATTCCCAAACAATAATGTAATCGTATTGACTGGTCAACAAGATCGTCAACTTGGATTAAAAGCGCTCAAAATGGGTGCCCAGGATTTTCTCACAAAAGGAGATTATGATTCTAATATGTTTCTAAAGACGCTTCGATTTTCAATCGAGCGTAAGAAGTATCTCAAAAAGATAGAAGAGGCTACAACTAGATACCAAAACATTTTCACCAATTCTAAAGACGCCATTTACGTTTGTAACAATGAAGGGAAGCTAGTTGATTTCAATAAGTCTACTTCTGTAATTACGGGGTATGACAATTCTGAATTATTTGGATTGCAAATAGAAGCCTTATTTGAGAATAGAAATTTCTGGGAAAACTTCCAAGACCGTGTTTTTCAAAGCAAGTTCGTTGTCGAAGAAGAGGTTAACATTGTATGTAAAGATGAGACTATAAGAAATTGCTTAATTTCTGCAGGTCAATTAATCTACGGTAATTTTGTCGGCATTAATGGGTTTATAAGAGATATCACTGAACGTAAGCAGGCTGAAAAGCTGCGTCAAGATCGAAAAATTGCAGATCAGACTTCAAAACTAAAAGAGCAATTTATAGCAAGTGTTTCGCATGAAATGCGAACACCTATGAATGCCATCCTTGGGATGAGCAATTTAGTGCTAAAAACCGATCTCAATGAAGAACAACACAATTACATAAGCAATGTAAAGAACTCTTCAGAGTTGCTTTTAGGGATTGTAAATGACATCCTAGAAATATCTTCGATACAGGCTGGTAAAATTAAATTTACCTACACCAACTTTGATTTCAAAGCCTTGATGGAAAATGTCATCAATGTAATGCAATATAAGGTCGACGAGAAGAATCTTGTTCTTGAGCTAAATGTAGACCCCTCTATCCCACAATGGCTAGAAGGAGATCCGCTAAGATTGAATCAAATATTATATAACTTAGTCGGAAATGCCATAAAGTTTACCGACGAGGGCAAAGTAACTATTACCGTGTCTGTAGTCAACGAAAGTCATGGCTCATGGCATATTCAATTTGAAGTAAAAGATACTGGAATCGGTATTCCTAAGGATAAAATTGGAGTGATATTTGAAACATTCACTCGTATTCGATCAAAGGATAGGATATTTGAAGGTACAGGGCTTGGTTTATCCATCGCCAAAAATCTTATTGAATACCAAGGAGGAAAAATATGGGTAGAAAGTGAACATCAGGTAGGGTCTAAGTTTAGCTTTGACTTAATCTATGAAGCGGGACACGAACCCACTGCTGATAAACCCACTGCTGACGATTTTGATCCAGAAACTGCATTCGATTTACTGCTGTGTGAAGATCATATGATTAATAGATTGGTGGCTACCAAAACCCTAAACAAGCAGTTTCCAAACATCAATCTAGTGGTAGCTGAAAACGGAAAACTAGGGGTAGAAAAACTCAAGGAAGCTGACTTCGATATTATTCTTATGGATATCCAAATGCCCATTATGGATGGCTACGAAGCTACTCAGTATATAAGAGCTAATTTGGAACCGCATAAAGCAGAGCTACCTATATTAGCTATGACCGCACATGCCAATATTGCAGAAGATGATAAGTTCAAAGATTACGGCATGGATGATTATGTATTAAAACCGTTTAAGCCTGAACAGTTATTCAGTAAAATAGGCCATTATGTCACAGCAAAAAGAAACAAAACGCTAAGATCAGGTAGTTAATACCTGCTACACTCAAGTATATTGAGTAGACTCAAAACATCTACTCAAATGAATAGATTTGTTACAATTAAAAATATAAATTCCTAGAACAATGATAAGTAATAATGCATATCAGTTTATCAATCTTGAGTACTTAGAACTTATGTCTGACGGTGACGACAGTATGAAGAAAGTTTTATTAGAGATGTTAATTGAGGAGCTACCAGATGAAATCGTTAAAATGAGATCTCTACAACAAGCTGCCAATTGGGAAGAACTATCATCTGTGAGCCACAAAATGAAATCTACACTTTCATATGTAGGTAACGACATGATGACGGACTCTAACAAAACCATTGAGCAACACGCTAAAAATAATATCTCATTGGAAGAAATTTCGACTTTAATGACTAATCTAGAGACAAATCTAGATCGCGTAATGACAGAGTTAAAAATTGAGCTTACTCGTCTCTAATGGGTTGAATTCCATATTTTCTTTATACCTTTAAATTCAAATAAGAACTTAAAGTATATGAAAATTCTCGTATGTGAGGATGAAGAAATGCTACTCACATCATTAGAGTTTAGATTAAAAAAGAATGGCTTCTCGGTGATTACCGCTAAGGATGGTAAAGAAGCGCTGCGAATGGTAGAAGAAGATAATCCTGACCTGCTTGTAGCCGACATCATGATGCCACATCTTACTGGTTTACAGCTGGTAGACTACATGCGCAATGATCTCGACCTAGATATACCTGTTATTATTATATCTGCTTTAGAAGAAGAAGAAACTGTTTTGGAGGCTTTTAAATGTGGAGCAAATGATTTTATAGCTAAGCCTTTCAAACCTACAGAGCTAGTGCTCAGAATAAAGAAAATCTTTCAAGAGCGCCAATTGGCGAAATCTTGATCATCCAATAAAATAAATCATCATGAAAGGAATTATCCTTGCCGGTGGACTCGGCACTAGACTATACCCCTTGACTATGGCCGTAAGTAAGCAGCTTATGCCTGTCTATGATAAACCAATGATCTATTACCCGCTATCCACCCTGATGATGGCTGGCATCAAAGACATCTTGATTATTTCTACACCACAAGATCTTCCTAACTTTGAAAAACTATTAGGAAATGGTCATGAAATAGGATGCACTATTCAATATAAAGAACAGCCCAACCCAAATGGACTTGCTCAGGCTTTTGTCCTCGGAGAAGAATTTATCGGGAATGACTCTGTCGCTCTGGTACTGGGGGATAATATATTTTATGGAAATGGCCTTAGTACTTTACTACAAGATAGTGCCAATCCAGATGGCGGTATTGTGTTTGCATACCAGGTATCTGACCCAGAGAGATATGGTGTTGTAGAATTTGATGAAAACAAAAAAGCCTTAACCATAGAAGAAAAGCCAACAGAACCGAAATCAAATTATGCAGTTCCTGGATTATACTTCTATGATAATAGTGTAGTAGAAGTAGCCAAAAATCTCGAACCATCAGCAAGAGGAGAATACGAAATCACTGATGTGAATAAGCACTACCTCGAAGCAGGAAAACTTAAAGTAGGAGTATTGAGTAGAGGTGTAGCCTGGCTAGACACTGGTACACATAAGTCACTCATCCAAGCAGGCCAATTCATTGAAGTAATTGAAGAAAGACAAGGGCTCAAGATTGGATGTATTGAAGAAATAGCGTTTAAAATGGGGTTTATAGATGAAACTCAGTTAGCCAAATTAGGCGAAAAATATATTAAGAGTGGATACGGTCAATATCTACTCAATCTCTTGCACCAGAATGATAGGACTATGGTGTAAAATCCTTTTCTTTATTCAAGAAACAGCTCGGTAATTTAAGAAAAATTAATACCCAAAGCGATGAGATTATTTGATTATCTAGCTTGTACAAAATCAGCTCATAGAGTCTAATTAGGGATGTTCAGCATTTAATTAAAATCAATCACCATACTATTGTTCAAAAATACAATCAAAAAAGACCTTCTACTGAAAAGTAGAAGGTCTTTTTTTTATGATATATAGGGCTATCTCCGATTACTTCTGAATATGCCTATATACTTTATTGTACTTTAAATACAATACTCGGCATTTCAAGACCTGCAAGATAACTCAGAGTAGTACTAGGGTCTATTAGTCGTTTCCAAAAATTTCTTTTCTTGGCTGTAAAGACAAATGCATCATACATTTTTACGGTTGAAAAATTTTCTCTTCTAACATAATCACGAACCTCTTCTTCAACATCCAAAAATTCGATCTTATTATCTATTTTTGACTTTAGATAAAGTTTCCATTTTTCTACTTTCACCTTACTTTCATCCATCTCCTGAAGCATATGAGAAATCAAAATGCGACTTTCGCTAAAGAAGTTGGAGAGCAGAATAATATTTTCAATGTCCTTTTCTGTGTAGGCAGTTAAAAAATTGAATACATTTAAAGGACTAAAAACTTCTAAATCAGGCACTATCAAAAGAGGTGTATCTATCACGTTCAAGAGAATATTTTTGTGATCTTGAAAATCTGAAGCTTTCTCTATATCATTATTCCCGATAATTATTAAATCAATAAAATTATCAGATAAAAATGAGTTCAATATTTGCTCTTGATTACCCTTTTGTATGGTAACCTGGACAAAGTCAACATCAAGAACATTCGAAACTTTTTTTGCAATCTCATTAGCAGCTTTCTCCTGCTGTGACTCTAAGAATTCAATATCATTTTCATCATAATATTTCGCAGAGCTAACTAATATGGGCTCAGAATAATGATCTACATGCAAAACGTGCAATTTACAACCATAATGTTCGCAATATTTTGAGGCATACTCCAAAAGGTACTTATTATCGATAGATAAATTAGCAATCAGAAGCAGGTGTTTCATATGAATTGACTGTTTTATTTTAAAAAAGATAAAGTAGGTAAGCACAACATAAGAATTCTATGGCTCATTTTTAACAATTACCTTATCCTTTAATACTAGTGTTCGGTACGGGTAGGGAATTTCAATATTATGTTCATCAAATTTACTTTTTATAAGCTTCAAAAAACTCCAATGCAATTCAAGTGCGGAGTCTGAATCTAATGCCCAGACAAAAAGACGTAAATTCACACTAAAATCGCCAAGGCTTATCAACTTAATAGGTACAGCCTCCTTGTTTGCCGCCTTTTCTGCATCAGTCCTGTTGTCTATAAATAATGGATGGTTTTCTATCACTTCACGAATCAATCTCTCTGCCTTATCTAGATCTGCATCATAAGAAATTCCAATATTTATATGTTTTCTAATTTTTTTATCCGTTATTGTACTATTCACAATAGTTTCGTCGCTCATATGGTTATTAGGGATGATAATTCTCCGAAATTCAAAGTCTCTAATAATAGTATGTCTGAGCGTAATCTCTTCTACTATCCCAAGTTTCCCACTAGCCGTTTCGATTCTATCTCCCACTCTAAATGGTTTGAAAATTAGAATAAAGACTCCGCCCACTATATTGGAGAATGCTTTTTGCGAGGCAAATCCGACTATCGCTGCTAATACACCTGCACTGGCAAAAATGGCAGTACCCAGGTCATTGAAATAAGGAATTTTTGCAAAAACCCAAAACAATGCTATACCATAACAAACAAAGCTTACAGAGTTCTTTAAAAATATAAAATTTGTAGGATCAGCTTGTAAAATTTTACTATTTCTATCAATAAAGAAATCTATTGTTCTTCTCAAAAATACAGAAACTAACCAAGCTCCGATAAAAGAAATACATATTAATAATGGATACTCAAAATACACTTGCATTATTTACTTTTTAATTGATGAAATATATCTTATCTCATTGGAATTCCAATGAAATTATTGGTCCTAAATTTTTAAAAATAAATATCCCTAACATATGCAATGGTCAGTATCAATTTTGTACGTTTTTATTAAATGAACAAACTGAAACAATTAATTGTATATTAGCCTTAAGTCTCCAAAAATAACACGGTATCTATTTTCATTATCTAATCCAAAATACAGTTTTCCATAGATTTATTTAATGCAACTAAGCAGATAAAATAAGGAATACATAAATTCTCAAAAGGTTAAAGTCGTGCTCAATGAAAAGGAAAAAAAATAAATCTGCCAACGCAAAAAAAACGATACGTAAAAATAGCCTAAAAAACAAAGGTATAGCGCCTGGCTCTGTAGTCTTCACGGGAAATCAAAAAGTAGAAAAAATCAACATTCATCATCTACAATATGACAATCAAAGCCTAGAGGAAGAAACACTAGACAATCAAAATCAAATTATCATCAATCAATTGTCAAAGGATAAAATCAACTGGTATGACATCAGAGGCTTACATGATACTACTCTAATAAAAACGCTAGGAGAGACTTTCAATATTCATCCCTTAGCCCTGGAAAATATAGTTGACATACATCAAAGACCCAAATTTGATGAATATGAAAATGGCCTTATATTCATCACAAAAGCGCTCTCCTTTGACGAAAAAACACTTCGAGTACATACTGAACAAGTATCTATCTTCTTTAGACATGGACTTTTACTCTCTTTTCAGGAGACCGATAGTGATCTTTATTTTGGCGTCAGAGAAAGAATCAAAATCAATAATGGACGCATTCGAACTAGAGGTACGGACTACCTTGCGTATGCCCTGCTTGATTTCATTATTGACAACTACTATGTCATTCTTGATCAAGTAGAAGGCGTCATCGAAAATCTGGAAAGCAGTATTAGTGAAAATCCAGATGAAAACCTAAAAGCTAAAATCCACGAATTAAAAAAAGAACTACTCATCGTTCGAAAAAGTATCGCACCTACTCGCGAAGCAGTCAATCGATTTTCAAAATCCGAGATTGATTTTATTGATGACAGAACACTGCTATTCATACGAGACTTATATGATCATACTATCCAACTGATGGATATGGTAGAGACCTACAGAGATGTGCTTAACGGTCTGCAAGACTTGTATCTTTCTGAAATTAGTTTCAAGATGAATAAGGTAATGCAAGTGCTCACCATCATCACCACTATTTTTGTTCCGCTATCTTTTTTGGCAGGACTCTACGGTATGAATTTTACGCATATTCCCGAGTTACAATTTAAGTATGGGTATTTCGTCCTCTTGACAGTGATGTTTATCATAGCCGCAGGTCTCATTTTTTGGTTCAAAAAGAAAAATTGGTTTTAATTTTTTCGGAGCTACTCAGAGTATTTGGTGAACGATATACCAGCCAGCGCGACTGGTCGCAGACCACAAAGCGAGTCGACCGTAGGGAGCAGGACAAGTGGTGGTAGCGGCACCGACTTTTTTGTCGGTATTAGCGGACGACACGGTGCCGACGATAGTCCGGCATGGCCCCAATATAGAATACAGGGTACCTTGATCAAGATCTTGTATAGGCTAATAACTTCATACCCCTTTTCTACTCAGCCACCTTTTTTATGCCACTAGAATGTTGCGCATCAATACTACCAATCACTGCATCGCCGATATAATGCAGCATAGAACTGTGTGCCATGTACGCATGAGATATCGTATCCGCCTTTATCGTAGCCGTGGAGGAATGTGACAGGTCCACGCTAGCCATTTTTATCTGAGCCTTCGGCAATTGGATTTGAGAAGAATGGCTAGCTGCGGCATCTAGATTGTTCACCTCGCCTGCTATAGCTATCGTAGCGGAGTGGCTTGCAGTAGTTTTCAAATTTCCTGTTTTCACAGTCAAGTCTACCAAGCATCCGTGAGCGGCTTCGATCTCTAGATTTGGCGTCTCATACCTTTCTGAGTTTGTTATCTTTGAACCATGTGATAGGTATATAGCGTCCAATAGTGGAGCCGTTATCACAACATTTATCGGGCAGCCTACTCCTTCATGAGTCATATTATTTTCTAAATATAATTTCAAGACACCATTTTCTACATGGTGATTGATATGGGGCATAGCAGCCTCCACAGCATCTATCTCTACCTTAAAATCACCTTGCTGCAATATCGCCTCTACATTATGACTGATGTCTATCGCGGAAAACTCAAACTGTAGCGACTTGGTAGTCCTAGGGAGCTCATTGCAATCTGCTCTAGTAATCAACTTCATATTCGCTCGACCGATGGCCATAACCGTAATCGCCACGAATAAAATAGTAGCTAATCCTCCAAACAAAACCTTAGTACTCGTTTTCATAATTTACTTTTTAGAATGATTAATAAAATTTAGGATTAATTGGACTTGGATTTATTATACTCTTCGTGCATCTGTTGTACATCTTCGAATTTGATATCTAACAAGTCCATGTTCTTGAAAAATACGGGCAGATACTGCTGAATGAAAGCTTCTTTTTTCATTGATTTGGTTTTGTGTAGGGCTTGTTCTGCTACGAAATAACCTATGCCCCGCTTGTTGAAAATAATATCTTGTTCTTGCAGATACGTGTAGGTACGCATAACCGTGTTGGGATTGACTGCTATGCTGGTAGCCATCTCCCGCACAGAAGGAACCTTATCTCCGGCCTGCAGCTGACCTGCCAGAATCTGCTCGGAGATATGATCTGCGATTTGCATATATATTGTTTGACTTTTAGTAAAATCCATAGGGTCTATACTTCTGTTTCTTTAAGTTTAAAATAGCTGTAGCTCAACATCCATAATGGAAATACTAGGTACAACATAATCCAGCCTAATGCAGGAAATATATCTTCTGCATTATTGGCCATCCAGCTATTTTGATTCATTCCTATATTGGCAAAATTTTCTCCCCAGTAAGGCAGCATGAATAGACTCGCTATTCCCGCTATCAGACCTACCATCGTAAAGAATATGGTAGACTGTGCTATCATGGTTTTGAAATAGGCAAACTTGCCGAAGCATACCGCTCCTGCCAAATACACAGTATGCAAGGCTAAGTACAATTTGCAAAAAAAGAAGGGCGCAAATCCATCCAACTCTAGCTGTCGCTCAAATGGATTGAAGGTCGGCGTGCTCAAACCAAAAAACGAAGATGTCAAAACATTGGAAAATAGCGCGTATAAAAAATAGAATACATTGAACGCAATCACAAACAGGATACCCGTTACCAGCCATTTACTGATGAGTTTTTCGAACGTCGACGCCGGTATACTCAAGTAGTGATGCGCCGAAGACTTATTATTTAATTCATTGAATGCAGCACTGGTAAAAATGGGTCCCAAAGTCAATAAGGATAGCACGTAAAAAATGATATGGTTGGCTGGCATATCGTTTACGCCAGGATCTTCTGATGCCATCAATAAATGTACCCCCAACAGAAATATAAATAGCGCCCCTACTATTATCCAAGGTGCTCGACGCTGATAAAATACTTCTTTCTTTAGCAACAGAACGACGCGACGTATATCAAATGATTTAATTGGATTCATGCTGTATTTCTTTTTGAAAGAGGTGATTAATTTTTTCTTGATTCATGACGATGGTGTTGAACAAAGCCTCCAGATCGATTTCTGATTCCATGCTCGTTTTGTTTTCACGGACCGTTTTGTACCCTCCTGGAATCCGTTCGCTGTACATCGCATCAGCGGGCTCCGCTAGCCCTTGCTCTAGATCAAAACTTAACTTTTGAGATATACGCTCTACACTTTCGTTAAATAAAATCTTTCCATCCTCCAAGATGATGATTGGATCTATCAGGTTAGATACATCTTTTACCTGATGGGTAGATATGATGAACAGGCGATCATCAGAGATAGCATTAGCAATCATTTTTCTGAACAGACTCTTGCTCGGTATATCTAGGCCATTGGTCGGCTCATCCAAGATCAGCAAGCGACTATTGCAGGCCATACCAAAACTGAGTATCGCTTTTTTCTTTTGGCCATGACTCAGGTTGTGGATCTTGCTGCTCTTTTCCAGATCAAATTCTCTGAGATAATAGTCGAACTGCTCTGCTGAAAACTTCGGATAGAAAGGCGCATAAAACTTTTCGTATTCAGAAATTTTTATCTCTGGCAGATACAATTCTTCTTGCACATAATAGATATCGGCTAACATAGCTGGATGTCTGTCGGCGGGTATATGCCCCATCACTTCGGCAGTGCCTCCATCTGGAAACACAAGTCCCGAAATGAGCTTTAGCAAGCTTGTCTTCCCCGCTCCATTCTTACCGAGTAGCCCATAGATCTGCCCCTGGCCGGCTTGCATGTGCAAATCTAGCTGATCGAAAAGCTTCTTGCCTTTCATCTTTTTTAGTAAGCCACTTTTGTATGAAAAAGTGATGTTGTGTAGGTTAATCATAATAGACTTTTGTGGTGTTATGCTGTATTACTTAACTAGTACACTACAAATGTATGCTAATATTTGAACAAAAAGCAAACATTTCATCCTCAATTATTTCAAAATAGTTGGCATCACTGTTTATATCGTTGATAATGAAGGATTTACGAATAGGGGAGCGGCACAAAAAAAAGGTCAATACGCGCACGTATTGACCTTTTAAGCGACCTAAGATGGGCCGTGACTATCTTGATGTACTATCTATTGTACTGTATTAGACGTCTATCTACGCCCCGATTTCATCTTATCGAACTTCCCTGCTTTGGCCAAGGCAGCCTCAGATTTCCACATACTCGCCTTATACGACCTGTAGTATCCGCCCGCTCCATCTATGATCGCTTGCAGCTGTTTTACCCCTATACTACTTAGAGCAGCATAGGTTTTGATGCCCTTATTGTGGAGTATTTTTTCCATCTTCGCCCCGATACCCATTACTTTTTTGAGATCATCGACACCTGCTCTTTTAGCACTAGGTTTGCGCCCACGCTTCAAGCCAGTTGTTTTTTGGGAGACAGTCTTTCTGACTGTGGTAGTCGTCTTAGAGCTTGTCCCAGATTTTGGTCCTTGCTTTGCTCCTGCCGTAGCTTTCTTCAACCTCGTACTCGTTGAGCTGTTTTTCTTATTCGCAGGTTTTTTCTTGACCGTACTCACAGATTTTTTCCGAGTCGCAGAGGTAGTCGCACTCTTTACAGTGGTGCTCGCCTTACCCTTAGACTTGCTCTTGGTCACTGATTTTTTGGAGCTACTCGACTTTGATTTGCTAGACTTCTTTTTCTTTCCTTTTTTATTATCAGACTTCTTTTTCGATTTTTTTCTCTTCTCTACAAGTTCCATTTTTACTTTGAGCCCTTTTTTGAAGGTGCCGATACCCTTTTTTATTTGATCACGAACTGTGTCATCAGCGTCAAAGTACAGATCCACTATATTTTCACTCAGTGGCTTTTTGTTGGTTAATTTTTGCTTGAACAGTTTTTGCCAACCTTTTGCTGTTTTCACAGACAAGACTAATACTGCGCTTGATTTGTGCTCCTTTTTTTTAGAAGACTTTCCTTTTTTTTGACTTTTTTTCTTCTTTCCCATTTCTAAATTTAATTTTTCGACATTCGGAGTATATAGCAAATATACAAACCTTTTTTAATGTGAGTTTTATGGGCCATGCCGATGGAAAATCGGCACCGCGCTATGCGTCACTTCGCTTCGCTTCGGTCCCGGAGTAAGGGCGGATTGCCATCCGCCCTTACTCCGGGACTGCTGCTTCCAGGGCGAGAAAATTCGCCCTTCCATTGCATGACTACTATCGCTTGTCCTATCGCACTCCGTGCTCTTTGTTTAAACTAAAAAAAGATACCCTTCTAATTATGAAGAGTATCTTTTCAAAAAACAGAGTAGATTGAAATATTTATCTGTTATCGACAGCTTTATTCGCTTTTAACAAATCCGCTTCTAACACTTTGATTTTCTCTTCTGCTTGCAATATTACTTTTGACTTCTCTTCGTATTCTTTTTCAGTGATCTTACCGTTCTCTTTATCTTTTTTAGCTTTGTCTTTAGCTTTCTTTACTTTCTCTTTGGCCTCTTTAACCTTGTCTGAGCCTTTGTTTGTTTTGGTCTTGAGACTCGCTTTTCGTGCTGCATTAGCTGACTTGACCGCGGCAGCTCTTTCTTGGCCAAACTCTTTCCCTTTTAGATCTCCTTTATTCTTACCATAGGCGTTTCCTTTATTTGCCTTATCTTCTATATTGGCTTTGTCAGACTTATTTTTTCCTTGACCTTTCATTTCATCTGACTTAGCTTTGCCTTGGCCTTTCATTCCATCTGCCTTAGCTTTGCCTTGGCCTTTCATTCCATCTGCTTTAGCTTTGCCTTGGCCTTTCATTCCATCTGCCTTAGCTTTGCCTTGACCCTTCATTTCATCTGCTTTAGCTTTGCCTTGGCCCTTCATTTCATCTGCTTTAGCTTTGCCTTGACCCTTCATTTCATCTGCTTTGGCTTTGCCTTGGCCCTTCATTTCATCTGCTTTGGCTTTGCCTTGACCTTGCATTTTATCTGCTTTATTTTTTCCTTTGCCGCCTTTAAATTTATCTTTTACTTTACCCTTTACATTCTCCACTTTATCTTTCATCTTCCCTTTTCCTTTCCCGTTTTGATTCTGTGCGTTAGCATTGATACAACCAAAACTTAAGGCAAGCATAACCATCGTTACTCTAGCAACTTTATTTATATACCTTTTCATGTCTACTTTTTTTTGTTTAAGAGAATTTCTAAATACATATCTAATTATTGGATAGCATCTAATAATGCATCCAGCTCTTTGATATCTTCATCTATTTTTTGCTCTAGCGTTTCGATTTCCTGGTTTTCTTGCTCCAGCTTGTTGACTTGCTCTACATCTACAGTTGCATCACTTTGATTATTAGCCTTCTTCTCCGTACAGGCAGAAAAGGATAAGGCAGTTAAAACTGTGAAAATGAATAGTATTGCATATTTCATATTATTCCTTTTTGTTAATAAATAGTTTGATTCAGTACAAATATAAATAATTAACAACCGATAAATACAACTAAATCAGTTATTTATGCAAACTCTAAAGCTAAAAGGTGAATAAATAGACTACTCTTAGTAAATATAGTTTTTTACCCTGCAATCATATAATCCACTGCCTAGATTTAGTTACTGCAGGTTGACGATTTTGATAAGTGATGTTTCACTTCATTACATAGTACCCTTTCTTATCGTCTCAAATACTACCACGTCCAGACAAAGAGTATCGGCAAGAGAAAATATAAGCATATTAGAATGTCTTCTTTCAAGTAGGCTGCCACCCAGAAACATAAAATAAATATTGAAGAAATACAATAGAGTTCAATTCTAGGTTTAGTACAAACCACTATGTTTTGACTAATAGCTCCAACTATTCAGGAACTGGACAAGGGATAGTAGTCATGCGAGGGTAGGCGATTTTTTTTCAATCGCCTGACTGAAGCAGTCCCAAAGTAGGGGTGGATGGCCATCCACCCCTACTTTGGGACCAAAACGAAGTGGCGTGACGAATAGCCCGGTGCCGATTTTTCATCGGCATGGCCCCAAACAATTTTAAAAGAAAATCTAGTTGTAAATCTACTCTGCTACGAAGAGGGTGATATAGTCATGGACCGTAACCCAGCGCTCCGTCTGTTCGATAAGGCGATCATCCAAGGCAGTATACTTGAGTATGTAAGTACCAGGCGCATCAAAGCGTACTGACGTATCGCTCGAGTCTGGGGAAGAAAAAACAGCTTTGCCCGGCCCGCTGACCTTCTCCCATGAGCTGTCTAAATCGAGTATTTGCTCTTCTAAGGTAACAGAAGTAGTTAACTGGAAAGGCGCGTTGACGGATCCTAAAAACCTGCTCGTGTTGGTAGTCACGTTGTAGCCCAAATCCTGAGATATAGCCCCATTAGAATTTCTAGTCACAGACATAAAATTGCGAATGGAGTCGAATCTCTTGATCGAGTAATCGGGGGTCTCATGCACGGTCTCTCTGGAATGCATAATAATTTTTGGACCGCCAGTCAATTGATTGTTCGCTGCCATGACGGTACCTGGTGGACACACATGATCCTCATAAGACAGAAATAATGTAGAAGCTCCCTTGAAGCGCTTCGCAAAATTGATAGCATCATAGTATCGCACGGCATCTGCAGTAGCTTGCTCATGTTCCGATGTAGCAGCCGTCGTACGCGATCTGAAAATAAAATAGGGATGCCCGCTTTCTCGATCATAGGTCAGTCCGTTGTGCTGACATAATGCTGGTACACTATGTACTAGTAGTTTGATCCGCTGATCCAATCCTGCCATACTAAGGGATAGCCCCCCACCTTGGCTAATACCCATGACGCCTACATTCTGTCCATCAAAATCATCGCGCGTAAATAAATAATCGAGACAACGAACACCGGCCATCAAGGCATATCTGTAATAGTTTCCTTCTTTACTAGATATATCGTTGGGTAAATACTGGTCAGGATCTCCCTCTGCTGGATCAGCATTATGTATACTCATCTTGACAACTATCGCATTTATCTGTGCAGATTCATTATCTCCAGGGGTAACATGGTTGGCTCCACCACCAAAAGAAGGCAGAATCAAGAAGCCTGGAAAAGGACCTTCGCCTTTGGGTATGCTAACATATGCGTATACTTTCCTACCATCGAGATGGTCCATGACCAAGTCATAGGTCACATTGAAATTGGTCTCACTATGTTTAGTAAGCACAGGATTAGATGGGATCTCACGCATCTCTGCTTTTTGCGCCTCCCAAAAGGCATCAAAATCAGTAGGTTCAGGCTCTACTGGTACAATATCGAAAGGGGAGAAAGCAACCCCTGAGCGATCGGCAAAATCACCCTGATTGACATAGCAAAGTAAAAATGCTGGCTCTTCGAATGTGAATGGAATATTATATGTTTCGCCAGCTTCTAAATAAAAGCTACCTTTTTTGATAATAGGGGCATGATTATCTCTGCGAATGATAAAGGTGACTTCTCCTGACTCCGTGGAGCTCACTTGAAAATTCATAAGCTCCCCTACATCATAGTTAGCTCTAGGCCTGTCTGCAACAACCTTTATCTGTGTGTGAGCTGTCTGAAAACAGCAAAAGCAAAGCATAATTGCCCAGAGAAGATTAAAGTTAGTTTTGCACACAGGAATAATTTTACTCAAAAATAAAAAAATAATACTAGGCCAAAGATTTATCCTTGATCTTATACCCAAACTTGTAAAATATTTTCATTGTAACCTAAATATAATCAGGTATTTAAACCAAAAATGCTACATTTACGTACCCATGTTCACAATGCGTATCCAAGTCATAAAAATATCACTTTTGGCATGCCTAATGCTACCCTTTTTTCTGATGAATTTAAGAGGGCAATCTGAGATATTACTGTCTCAAAATTTTGGTGGAACGCAAGATGATACCTTCCAAGATATTTCGATCACTTCCGACAATAATGCTCTATTAATAGGTTACAGTCAATCCAATCAAGGACTTATAACTGACAACAAAGGGCTATATGATATGCTCGTGTGTGAGATGACCAATTCAGGCAATCTCAATTGGTCTACAAATATTGGTGGTAGCCAAAATGACCTAGGCACTTCTATCCTACTTCATGAGGATAACACCTTCATTGGGGGGCTTACCTATTCTGCGGATAAAGACATTCCTACAAGTAAAGGCGGCGGTGATATTTTATTTGGAAATCTAGATTCGGAGCAGCAGTTTGAGGCAATAAAAATCCTAGGTGGGAATAAATTGGACAATATCGTTGGCCTCAAGATGATGCTTGATGGATCTATAATAGTCGTAGCCAATACAAATTCTACCGATGTTAACCAAACGGGAGTAGGAGGGGCGACTGATATCTATGTGTGCCGCATGCTAGCTAGTGGCGTACTTTTATGGGAAACCAAGTTTGGCAGCAGTAAAATTGATAGAGCCTCAGATGTAATTATCACTGGCCAAGACGAAATCATCATCGTTGGGAACACTTTTTCTGAAGACTTCCTAGAATTCAAAAAAGGAATCAAAGATGGTTTTGTAGTATGTATCAATAATACAGGAGATCAAATATGGGGTAGAAGGTTTGGTAATGGCAACTACACTAGCTTTAATGCTTGTGATATAGATGCGCACAACAATATCTTGATAGCAGGTACTCAAGGACAGTTAGACAATAACACTTCTGGTATCCGTGGAATATATAATGAAGATATTGTCGTATTGAAACTAGATGAGCAAGGAGAGGTCATCTGGCAAGAGCAACATGGTGGTATGGAGGATGATTTTTCTACCGACCTTGTCAGCACTTTAGATGGGGGGCTCCTAATAGTAGGAAATACTTTCTCCTACGACGACCTCAATAATGTGAACTTTGGCGGCCAAGATGCTTTTGCACTTAAGCTTGATTCAGATGGTCAAAAAGAATGGTCGAAGACATATGGTGGTAGTGGAGATGATGCCATAAGTAGTGTCAACCAAGATAATCTTGGACAATATTGGTTAGTGGGTCAGACCTCTTCTGAGGACATCCACTTGGCGGAAAACTTTGGAGGGAAAGATGCTTGGATTTTAAAATTAAGAGGGAAAACACCACAACTGACTCTAGAACTAGGCAGCTCCATATCTGTGTGTGAAGGTGAAATAGTAAATATCAATGCTAGTCTAGGCAATTGTGACTGCTCTTATACCTGGTCTGATGGGGTGGAAGGCGCCGTCAGAGAATTTACGGCCTCAACATCTGAAACGCTCAGTCTTTCTGTCAGTGACGAACTAGGAAATGTAGCCAGCGATGATATTCGCATTATTGTGACTCCTAATCCTTCATTTGAACTCCTCGCTACTAATGTAAGCTGCGCAGGTGGCATGGACGGAGAAATCGATGCCCTTGTCTCAGATCAATCTTCATCTCTGACCTTTAATTGGAGTGCCGGTAACACTACCAATGAAGAAATCCTATCGGGCTTGAGCGCGGGGACGTATACCCTCACTCTGACCAATGAAAATAACTGTTCAAGTAGTGCATCCATAATAATTGATCAACCTGATGCCCTCGAATCTAGTGCAGAGATCACGAACGTGGTGTGCGAAAATCCTCAGGGAGAAATCCTGCTAGCCATAAATGGTGGCACAGCGCCTTACGAATATCTCTGGTCAAACGGTGATACTAGTAGTACACTTTCGGAAGTAGGCGCTGGCGCTTATCGTGTGACCATTACAGATATGAATGGCTGTAGCCTTGTGGAGCAATATACTATTGCATCACATGACATTGATTTTGAGTTAGACTTCGACATCACAGAAAATACTTGCAGTGGCTTTAATGAAGCTAGCATTTCCATCCTAAACAGTGAAGACATTAGTGCATTTGAATGGAGCACGGGAGAAACGAGTAGCGTTATCTCCGATCTCGAGGCGGGGGAATACATGCTGAACTATACTACGAATGAAGGCTGCACCGGCACGCAAATGTTTATCGTATCCGAACCTGAGCCACTCAGCGTGGAATCGGAGGTGATCAACAATAGCTGCGGTGATGCTCGAGAAGGGAGTATTTCTATTCAAATTACTGGCGGTACTGGACCGTATATTTTGGCCTGGGTCAATGGTGAAAACACCACAACCATCGACGAATTGCCGACTGGAAGTTATAGTGTCACCATCAACGATGACAATGGCTGTGCACTCGTAATAGAAGAAGTCATAACCGCTCCTGAACCGATCGTGCTGGGAGAGGTAAACATAGAACATGTATTGTGTACTGGTGAAAATCTGGGTGCTATCGCTATAGTCGTGTCTGGCGGTACAGGGGCATTGGAATATACTTGGAGCACTGGGAGTAATAGCCCAACTATTTCAGATTTGGCCGCTGGAGAGTATACCGTAACTGTTGTTGATGAGGCAGACTGCCTGGGCATATTTAACTTTAGTGTGGATGGTGCGGAGGCGCTACCTGAGGTGAGTATAGAGCAAACTGAGCCTTTATGCTTTGGCGCTTCTAATGGGCATATTATCCTATCGGAACATGACAATATCGCATATTTTTGGCCAGATGGTTTTATTGGTAATGAGAGAAATGATTTGACTGCGGGTGAGTATGAAATCATAGTAGGCAATGATTTTGGATGCACAAAAGTGATTACGGCTACTCTAGGTGAACCTACTGAACTGGACATGTCCTTCAACCTAGCACATATTTCTTGTTTTGGATTGGACGATGGAGTCATCTCTGTAAACACCTCTGGAGGTACGACGCCCTACTCGTTGAATGTAGAAGATAGTGCCTCCCAAATATTTGGTTTATCGGGGGATCAAACCATCAGAGACTTAACAGCCGGGCTTTACTTCATCAATCTTGAGGATGCTAACGGATGCGCACTAGGACTTCCTCTTGTATTAGAAGAACCGGAGCCATTGAACATAGAAAGTACTATCACAGATGTCTCTTGCTTCGGAGAAATGGATGGCCAAATTACCACTGCTGTCACTGGAGGTACTGGGGAATACACTTATTTTTGGGGAGGAAGCATGACCACTAGTTCGCTTACTTCATTAGGTGCCGGTATATTTCAAGTAGAAGTAAGTGATGAAAACAAATGCACCGAGACGGAGATTTTTCAAGTCATCGAGCCTTCTCCCATAGAGGTACTGCCTGCGCTTACCGCTCCTAGTGCGACGAACAATGATGGTCGAATCTCATTGCTCCTAACTGGAGGCTTAACTCCCTATGCTGTCTCTTGGTCAAACGGAGAAGAAGGTACAAGCATAGAAAATCTTGGGGGAGGCACCTATAGCTATACGATCACCGATGCCAATGACTGCGAAGTGACGGGGTCTATTGTACTCGAATCACCAAATAGCACATACGAAAAGAGCCCTATCAACGAAGTGTCTATCTACCCTAATCCTGCCAACCAAGATTTGTTTATTCAAGCTGAGGCCAACTATAGTGCTTTACAAATGAATATACACAATTCGCTTGGCCAGCTGGTTCACCAGAAATATTTTGATACCTTCTCAAGAGGCACGCACAGGATATCTGTGGCACAATTTCCTTCTGGCATCTACTATCTTAGCTTATCTAATGCTACGAGTGCAGGTATCTACAAGATTGTTGTAGAGTCGCATCCGTAACTTATCTACTGCTTTCTGTTTTCCTAAATTAGGTATCTCCTCTCTCAGATTTATTTCACCTCTACTTGTGGCCGTGTATGCATCATATGATTTTGTCCGCACTATAAAATGTATTCCCAAACCAGTAAGATATTTTATCTTTGAGTCCACTTTGGAAAGTAGCGGATTGCAAAAAATGAACTATTTTGGATGAGATTTTTTATTCTTGAAATTCAGTGATGCTTGAGCATCAGTGGATTGAGAAAATGGAAAATATCGCCAAAAGAGTCATTTTATGGTTTCGTGACTTTTCGGAGCGGACTCAACTTCGAAAATAAATCTAAAAAGATGACTGGCAACCAATCTATAGGGAAAGCGCTATATGAAGCGCACGCAGCTTACAAGGAAAAGTCTTTGCAGAAACGTAGATTTAAGCATGCAGATATTTTGCCTTTAATCAACAAGCTCCGTTCTACCGAAGCAGAGGTAAACTTGCTCGGGCAGAGTGTAGAAGGGCGGGATATTTTTGAAGTCAGCTTAGGGCAAGGAGGTAAAAACATTATGCTCTGGACACAGATGCATGGAGACGAGCCTACCTCTACAATGGCTGTTTTTGACATGATTCTTTTCCTACAAAGTGGAGATGTAGAATTTGCAGAATTGAGAGGGCTCATCTTGTCTCAATTGAGACTATCGTTTATCCCCATGTTGAATCCCGATGGGGTAGAACGATTCCAAAGAAGAAACGCTATGGAAATTGATCTCAATCGGGATGCTATCCAACTCGCATGCCCAGAGTCTCGTATCTTGAAGGCTGCGCATCAAAAAAATAAGCCTGTATTCGGGTTCAATTTACATGACCAGAGCAAGTACTACAATGTCCCAGAAACAAATCATACCGCTACGCATTCCTTCTTGGCGCCCGCTTACAATTATGCAAAGGATATCAATGAAACCCGCCGCTCAGCCATGCAAGGCATAGCTTTGATGCAAGAAGTCTTGGACGTACTACACCCTAATCATACAGGAAGATACAATGATGATTTTGAACCTCGAGCTTTTGGGGACAATATTCAACTCTGGGGGACTAGTACTATTTTAGTGGAGGCTGGAGGAATGCAAAATGACTCTGAAAAACAAGAGATCCGTAGGATGCATTTTGCCATATTGCTAACCCTGCTTTACAATATTGCCACAGACTCAGTCGGAGAGTATTCTGTAGACAAATATTGGGCTATCCCTGAAAATGACCGTAAGCTTAATGACCTCATCGTCCGAAATGTACATATACCTAGCTTGGATACTTCTATTGACATATCTATCAATCATTATGAGAGGGAGGACGATTCATCTTTGGGCTTTTACCTGGAGGGACAAATAGAAGATGTAGGAGATTTGTCGACTTTCTTTGGGTATTCGGAATTTGATGCTCAAAATCTCCATTATCGTAGAGCAGAGGTATTCCCTGAAATCTTATCAGAACTTAGTGCACTTGAAGCACTTGATTTTGATGCACTCTTGCTGCAAGGCATCGGCGTAGTCCGGGTAAAGGATATACAACTTAAGCAAAATTTTGAACGTATACCTTTATTGATGGTTGAATCTAATGATGAGGCAGATTGGGGGTTAAAACCTGAAAATAGATGTGCCTTTTTCCTGGAGGATGTAAAAGGAATAAAATTTGCCATTATTAACGGAAAATTACACGATTTAGACACCTAATTTTTGAGCATAAGTGGTTTTTTATACCATTGTTTTTAACTTTGTCAAAATTTTTAAAATGAGTAGTCAAGCATCAGATAAATCAAGATTAGGATTCTATATTATGTTTATACTTTCCCTTATCGCTTTCATCGGTTTACTAATATTTGCCAATGAGTGGTTTTGGTTATCTATACCAACTTTATTGACTTCATTGGTATACATCTTCAAAGTAATATAGATAAACTCTCATTAGCCTAGATCTTCTGGGTAATATTGAGTGTCAATATTCTTCTTTGCTTTCGTAGCATAGGTAATTTGGCCTATGTGATAAGAAAAATGCTCAATCACGTGGACGACTATACTCATTCCACTTTCCTCATATACTTGCACCTTTTTTATTGCGATTAGATCCTCTACCGTGGATTGTTTGATTACAGCTTGGGCATCCTTGATGGTCTGCTCTATTTTGACAATTAACTCTTCCTTTGTATAGCCGCCAGTAGCTGAGAATTCTAGGTCCCTTTGGCGTACGTCTGGCTGTCCTCCTAATCCTGCACATATCCACTGCCGCACATTACCGCTAAGGTGCAAAATCAAATTGGCAATGCTCACGGTATTTTCATTAGGTCTTTGCCACACCTCCTCTTCACTAAAATAGGTCAAGCACTTCTGAATTCGTGCAAAGCCCTCGTCATATACTCGTCTATCAAACTCTGTAGTCAATGTATTGAGTAGCTTTTCTTCTGTTGTCATAGTCTGATATTTTTTAGGAAAGTATTCGTATTGCCTAGGCCGTCTGTGACTAACAATTTGAACTCATGTTCGCCAGGCTGGAGATACTCATCAAATCGATAGGTGATCGTTTTAGTCTTCCCGTTGTAACTCATCAAAATCCACTGATCATCCAGATAGGCTTCATAGCTTAATCCCTTACCGCCTTTACCCACTTCAAAATTATCCCCAATCTTGAAAGATACTGAACTCAGATTACTCCAGTTCTTTCCAAATCGAACCGGCTCTATCTTGGGAGGCACGGTATCCAGCATGATACAGAAGTTGCCTAATTGGCTTGTTTTTGTTTTGAGCATATCGCCTTCCCAAGCACCGCCACAATTACTATACTTATCCGCTCCGCAGTAGCCAATAAAAGCTTTCTCTTTGAGGGCCCCTAGTTCCGAATTTGGCTTGATCGCAATATCAAAGTACTTATGCAGAGGCGTTAGATAATCATGCAAGTGATACACCTTAGAGAAGATATTGTGCGAGCTATCAATAGAGGTCAAAAACTGAAATTCTAAATCACGATACAATGATCCTTTAGGAAAAAACAATTGTAGATCCGATCTTTCAATCTGGTTATCTTTGTCGTGAAATAATAAATACTGATAGTTCTCCTTATCAAAATCAAACTCCTCACTTGATTTCTTAAGCCAAAAAGTCAGCTCACTCACATTGCCATTCAAGTCCGTTACGATATATTTCACTTTTGTTGACTTTGCTTCAGATACATTGATCAGGCCGTTGTATCCATTTGCTTCATAAATCGACAACTGATTTCCTGGCAATCTAAAGCATCGGTTGAAATAGCTTTTCTTTTGCTCTCTTTCTGGATAATCTAGGTGCGCGTTGATATACCTCGTTTCATCAAATGAAATTTCATCCATGGTAAATGCAAAATGTAGACTATCCTCTACATACATTTTCAATTCATAAATTCCATTGAGGTTGGAGACTCCAGTCATTTGATCATAGGCTTTCAAAGCCAATCCTACTTGGTTGGCATTAACAGTAAGGGTATCTTTTCTAGTCTTGTATCTGGATCCACTTTTCCGTAAACTATACTGTTTCGTTTCCAACTCGTTCATACTCGAATCCAAGCTATACACTTTAAGGGCTCTCAAATCGGGACTAACCTTATCGTCTATTTTGAGTCCAAACAGTAAGGGATTAATAGGCACTTCGCTTTTCGTGTCTCTAATCTCAAAATGCAAGTGTGGTCCGTACGACCTACCACTCAAACCTAGCGTCCCAATAAAATCTCCCTTTTTGAAAGTAAAGTGATTGGCGGGTGGATAGTGTTCTATCTCTGAAGTCTTTTCGAGGTAACGTTGCTGTTGCATGTATTCGGTAATCTCCTTAGGAAACCTTCCCAAGTGCGCGTATACACTGGTGTATCCATTCGGATGGTCTATGTATAGTGCATTGCCGTAACCGCTAGATTTGATATTGATTCTAGATACTGTGCCGTCCGCTACGGCATATATCTCTTGCCCTGTCTTACCCGTTTTAGACTTAATATCTATGCCCGCATGGAAATGGTTAGGTCTCAACTCCCCAAATGTTCCGCTTAACTTGATAGTATGATCCACCGGGGAACGAAAATAGTCCTGAGGGTAATCTTTAGTCAAACTAGTCCCCAAATGAATAGTCGCTGAGATACTAACGAAAGCGATAAGTAGAAGTAGAAATCGGGTCATACCACAAATATA
Organism: uncultured Saprospiraceae bacterium; assembly: GCA_937923345.1. Lineage (GTDB taxonomy): Bacteria > Bacteroidota > Bacteroidia > Chitinophagales > Saprospiraceae > JALZVN01. The sequence goes on along the minus strand of CAKZVJ010000080.1, from coordinate 50 downwards.
GGATTTGCCTTAAAACGTAGATGAAATTATTCAGCAAATAAATTAGCCCA